>CAYNCE010000017.1:6763-10726 GCA_964395855.1 uncultured Gammaproteobacteria bacterium
TTTTATGGAATCAAATCCCTAACCCAATCTTTAGCTTTCTTACCCCAACTACTGACTGATTTTAAATTTGGCATTTTAAATTTAAAATTAAACTTAAATTTACCACCACCTTTGTGTTTTTGAAACTCTGAACCCCAAACACATAAACCAACAGCAGTCGTATATGTTAAATCATTAACTTTATCAATCGCAGTTTGCACATCAACTAATTTGCCTAATGAAGCTGGCAAAAGAAATTCTTTTTTAGCCAACTCCACAATGCCTGGTAATTTAGCGCCTCCGCCAGTTAAAATCACACCAGCTGGCAAAGTGCCTGACTTTTCAATTTCAATTAACTTTTTATCAACCATATCAAAAATCTCCTGCATTCGCGCTTGAGTAATTTCAGCCACATATTTAAGTGATACATCATCACTTTCCTTGTCATCAAATTCAGACAGATTAATAACTTCGTTTTTATTAATTTCGCTTGGCGCAGCTTGACCATAAGTTAATTTAATATCTTCAGCAATATCTAATGAAATACGCAAACCAATTGCAATATCATTAGTGACATGCGCGCCACCAATTGGTAAAATATGTGTTACCAAAATATCACCTTCTTCAAAAACAGCAATTGATGTGGTTGAACTGCCTATATTAACTAAAGCTACGCCTAATTCTTTTTGGCGTTTAGTTAAACAACATTCTGCATTAGCTAAAATTGATAAAACAAGATCATCAATTTCAATACCTGTGCGATAAACTGCTTTTGTTAAATTTTTAATCTGCGCTGACAATCCTTGAATAATTTGAGTTTCAACCTCCAAACGTATTCCATTCATTCCTACTGGGTCTTTAATGCCAGTCTGACTATCAACACTAAAAACTTTAGGGATAACATGCAAGATTTCATAATTTGGCGGTGTGGCTACAGCTTGAGCCGCTTCAATAACACGCTCTACATCAGCCTCACTAACTTCATTATCAGCGCGTGAAACCGCAATAACTCCGTTAGAAGCCATGGTAGAAATATGTGTGCCTGAAATACCCACATACGCGTGGTTAATTGGCTGACCAATAATGCGCTCCGCATTTTCTAAACATGTGGTAATTGAAGAGACAGCATCTTCAATGCTCACAATCATTCCTTTAGAAATTCCAGCTGAGGGTGTTTCTGTAACTGCAATCACGTTTAAAACACCTTCTGAGTTTAATTGACCCACAACTGCGCGCACTGATGATGTGCCGATATCTAAGCCAGTGATAAGATTGTCTTTTGACATATTTAAATTATAGCAAATTACAATGGATTTTCAAACAATTTAAAATTATTCAACATCATTTCAAGAGTAGTACTGTAATTTAATTCATTTTTCAAACCAACATTCATTGCAATTATATAAATATAATTATTATTAATTAAATAAACATTTAATTTATCTGGACTGCGCGCGCCTGACCAATTACCAATTAAAACTTCTTCCAAATCTTCCACAGACACAGCTGGGTTCTGGTTTAAATACCAATCTTTAGCGCTTAAAAAACCGCCATAATTTTCCTGCACAATTACCTGCGCAAACTCGCCAGTGGTTGAAGTAAAAATCACTTGCTCGCCCAATTCGTCTTCAGTCAATTTCCATTTACTGGGATAAATTATGGAATAACCAAAATTTGCATTAACATAGGTTTGGATTAAATCTGCATCTATTAATTTCCCGCCCTGGTCTGAATTAGGATTATATAAATTTAAAATCTCTTCACCATCCAAATAACTGTCGCCATCTGTATCTTTATTAGAAGCATCTGTTTCCCATAATTCTTCTTCTACATCAGTTAATAAATCGCCATCAGAATCAAGAGCTGGCAGTAACACTGGCTCTTGTTCAAGAAAATCATCTTCAGACAACTCCTCTTCTAAATCCTCATTAAATTCTGAAAATTCTTGCTCCTTTTTATATTCAGGTTCTTGAATTTCTTCAAATTCTGGTTTCTCAACATCTGGTACTTGTTGCGCTGATTTTGGCTGTTCTATTACTGATTGCTTATTTTGCGGACTTTCAATGCTTTTTAAGAATAAAAAAGCAGCTAAACCTAACAAACCAACCACTAATACTCCAATTAAAATACCAATTAAAATATTTTTTTGCAAGCCGCTTATTTTCTTTTTACCTGCTTTGCCAATTGCGCTAACATTTTTTTTGTCTTCATTGCCCAAAAATTTTTCAGGCATTGAATGAACTTCAACCTTGTTTAAATCAACTTTTATTTTATCCTGTTTATCTGTTAAAATTTCTTTTACTCCTGCCCGCCAGTTGGCATTGGCAGGCGGGTCTGTCTGCGACAAAATCTCAGAATTATCTTCAATTTTTGGCTGTGATTTAATTTTATTCTTAAAATCAAACATAAAATTATTTATAACTTAGCTCCATCTCCTCTTAAAGGACTGTAATTGTTTTCTACTTCTTCCCCATCTAAATAGCTATCGCCATCTGTGTCAGGGTTAAGAGGATCAGAAAAATAGATTTGAATTTCCTCAAAATCATTTAAACCATCATTATCTGTGTCAAATTTTTGCGGATCAGTTCCCAATTCATTTTCAATGTTATCAGTTAATCCGTCTCCGTCAGAATCTTTTTCAAAATATAATTCATCTTCTGAGTTGGCTCCATGGCTCTGCGCGGGGTCTTCTTGTTTTTCATCCAAAACATCTAACAACTCTTGAAAACTTTCTTGACTAGTTGTATCAAGTTCATCAGCATTGTCGCGCGTGAAATATTGGTAAGCAAAAACACTTGCTAAGCCAAAAATAATTACAATAAAAACAATAATTATTATTAAAAATAATTTATTACGAGATTTGCCGATCCTTGCATTAGGGGCTGTTGGCAATGATTGAGTTTGTGTTGATTGGGATAAATTAATTGGTTTAATCGCTTCTGGTCTGGTTTTTTGCTGCATTGACGGCACAACTAATGTTTCTTTTAAACTTTGAGGTTCAGGTACAAATTCATTAACTGGCGTTGCATTTTTTAATGAATTTTCAATACTATGACTAGCAAACGCGCTGTCAGTATCAGCTAAAATATCTTCTACTGGACCTTTGTTTCCAGAAAGTTGTTTTTTGTTAGTTTCAAACATAAGTATTTTGTTATTTTAATTTAAGAATTTTCTGCCAAAAGCGAAGTAGCCTCTGGTTAAAAAAATGAAAAAAGTCAATTATTATTTATTAACTTTTTAACTTCTTTTATAAAATCTTTAGCTTCTAATAATATTTGCTTTGCGTCTTGTTTATCAAATTTCTTTAACAATTCATAATCTGCCTCTATTCTAGCTTGCGCTACTTTGTTAAAAATCCTTCCGTATTTAGCAGCGATTAAATTATTTTTTACAAAATGCAAACCAAAAAGAGTGATTGTTCCTGCATGAGTTTTAGCAACTAAATTATTTTTTAAAAGCAATGCTCTGCTAATATCCAAAATAGCATAATATGACCTAGAAATTGAATCGCGATAAAAACCTCCGCTTATTGAGTGCTCAGCTGATTTAATTCTTTTATCAACTTCTTGTAAAATAATATTAATCTCTTGTTCAGAAATTTTATATTTTCTCATATACTTACGCCTTCAAATTTAACATTCTGCATAAAAATAGTTGGAATATCATTTAAATAATTATATTCTTTTTTATTAAAAATCACTGGTGATAATAACACTTCAGATTCTAATAATATATTTTGTACAATATCAAAAATTTTATCTTTATTTCTTTCTGTGTCATCCTTTAATACAATTAAAATATCTATATCAGAATTTTTATTAAAATCACCTCTGGCTTTAGAGCCAAAAAGTTTAATCTCTACAATTTGCTCGCCTAATTCCTCTTTCAACTTTTTCTTAAATTCCTTAATGGCTTTTCTTTCTTGTTTTTTTAGTTTTAATAATAATTTATTTATCAACATATTATTTTTTACTTTGAAAATTT
>CAYNCE010000018.1:0-6495 GCA_964395855.1 uncultured Gammaproteobacteria bacterium
CGTTTAATTGCTCGTTCAATATTATCTTTAGGCACATTGCCAGCTTTGGCTTTATCAATAGCCAGACGTAAACTAAAATTTATTTCTGGATCACCACCACCTTGGCGCGCTGCTATTGTGGCAGCATTCCCGAGTTTGGTAAAAATAGCGCCGCGTTTTGCATCTACCACGCCTTTTTTATGTTTGATTTTTGCCCATTTAGAATGTCCTGACATAAGATAATTTTAACAGAATTTGATTTTAAAATCAATAAATAGTATAATTAATTTAATAATTATGACAACCCTAGATAAACCACAACAAATCAAATCATTAGATAAATCAGGAATGGCTGAACATATTTTAGATTTGCCAAAACAAATTCAAGAAACTTGGCAAAAAGCGCGACAAATTGATTTTCCTAATGACTGGGATGATGTTCAGAATATCTGTCTATGCGGGATGGGAGGTTCTGCTGTAGCTAATAATTTAGTGAGCAATTTGCCACAGCTAGACCGTAAAATCCCAATGTATGTAGCGCGTGGTTATGAAATCCCTGGCTGGGTTCAGGAAAATAGTTTAGTGATTTTAACTTCGCATTCAGGCGCTACCAAAGAAACAATTTCAGCTTTTAAATATGCCGCTGACGCTGAAGCTAAAATCTTTATTGTGGCTGAACGCGGACAAATAGAAAAACTTGGCACAAAAGAAAAAGCTATTGTTTTTGATTATAACACTAAAGCCCCGCCAAGAGCCAGCTTAGGTTATCAACTTGGAGCAGTTTTTGGCGCTTTAGAAAAATTGCATATTTTAAATTATGATTTAACTAATGCAATAAAATTGTTGGAAAAAATGAACAATAAACTAAAGCCCGAAATCAAAACAAAAGAAAATTTTGCCAAACATTTGGCTTTTAGCGCTTTTGACCATTTGCCAGTTATGATTGGTTCTGGTATTTTAAAATCAGTGGTTTGGCGCTGGAAAACACAAATAAATGAAAACGCAAATCAATTTGCATTTACTGAATTTTTACCAGAAGCAATGCACAATGCTATACAAGGTCTGGACTTACCTACTCGCTTTCAAGATGATTTAATTTATTTTATTTTGCAAAATACTTTTGATAAACCAGAATTAATCAACCAGTTTGATAAATTAAAATCAGTTTTACAAGAAAAAAATATTCGTTATGAAATAATTGAAGCTGAAGGCGAAGATGTGTTTTCGCAAAAATTATCAACTTTAATAATTGGCGACTGGGTTAGTTATTATTTAGCTATTTTAAATAATGTTGACCCTACTCCAGTGGAAACTATAACAGCTCTAAAATATTGACATTGAAATAAAACTATGTTAAACTAATAAAATCTATGACAAATCTTCTAAATTACATTCAACTAATTATTGCTGTTTTGCTTATAATCCTTATTTTACTGCAAAATCGCGGGTCTGGTTTAGGCGCGGCTTTTGGCGGTTCAGGCGATGTATATATGACCAAACGCGGCGCAGAAAAAACTATTTTTATTTTAACAATTATTTGCGCGGTTTTATTTATAGCTTTGGGAATTGTGAGGATTGTGATTTAATTTCGTAATATATGCCCAATTCGTGGCTTACTTTTTTAACAGGATTTTTTAAAAAAATTCTATCTAAAATTTATTATATTAAAAATATCTGGCAAATAATGTCCAGCATGTTTTTGAAACTAATATTTAAGAAAAAGAATAGTCTTGACAAACAAAAAGAATTTGATCAGCAAATTGTGCATTCAGTATCTAGAAAACGATGGCCAAGCTTTCGTCAATTAAAATACTTGCCACAAGTTTTATCAATTGATGAAAAAAGAAAAATCAAAAAATTGTGTTTAGTTGTTAGTGTAATATTTATAGTTCTTACTATTAATTTCTATTTTGCTGGCACACAAATTGTGCCACGAGTTGGCGGAGATTACACTGAAGGTTTGGTTGGAATGCCTAAATTTATCAACCCCTTATATTCATCTTTAAATTCAGTTGATCAGGATCTGGTCAAATTAATTTATGCTGGATTAATTAAAACTGACAAGGATCAAAATTTAGTGCCTGATTTGGCTGAAAGCTGGAAAATCTCTCTAGACCAAAAAGTTTATTCTTTTACTTTAAAAAAAGATTTGTTGTGGCATGATGGCGAACCACTAACTGTTGATGATATAATTTTTACTTTTGAAGCTATCCAGAATCCAGAATTTAAAAGTCCATTGGCTAATAATTTTGAAGATATAAAAATTGAGAGAATTGACGATACAAATTTGCGTTTTATTCTTGAAGAACCTTATGCTCCGTTTTTAGAAAATCTAACAGTAGGCATTTTGCCAATGCATTTATGGCAGGAAGTAATTCCAGCTAATGCTTTGCTGGCTGATTATAATTTAAAACCGATTGGTTCAGGGGTGTATAAATTTAAATCATTAAGCAAAGACAAATTGGGCAATATTAAAAATTATATTTTGGCTCGCAATAAAAATTATGTTGACCACCCAGCTTATCTAGAAGAAATAATTTTTAAATTTTATCCAGATTTTAATAGCGCAGTTGATGCTTTTAATAGTCATAATGTGGATGGCATTAATTATTTGCCTAAAGAATTAAAATCTGAATTAAGTTTGCGCAAAGATATTAATTTTTATGATTTACAATTACCACAACTTACCGCCTTATTTTTTAATCAAGCAAATAATCCTGTTTTGAAAAATTTAAATGTGCGTCAAGCTTTGGCTCATGCTTTGGATAAAAATGAAATTATAAATTCAGCTTTAACTATGGATGGCCAAATTATTAACGCGCCGATTTTGCCAGGTTCAATTGGTTATAATCCAAACATTTTTAAATATGAATTTGATTTAACTAAAACAGAAGAATTATTAAACAATGCCGGCTATGTTAAAAACCAAGACGATGATTTTAGAAAAAAAGACGAGACAGAATTAAAAGTAGTTTTAACCACGGTAAATAATAAAGAAAATTCTGCTGTGGCTAATTTAATCCAAAAAATGTGGCAGCTAGCTGGCATTAAAACAGAAATTAATTTGGTTGAGCCAGGATTGATAAAATCTGAAGTGATTAAAAAACGCGCTTTTGAAATTTTGTTATTTGGCGAAGTTGTTGGCAATGACCCAGATCCTTATCCGTTTTGGCATTCTAGCCAAGCTGGTGAAGCTGGTTTTAATTTATCTAATTTCATTAACCGTGAAGCAGATAAAGTTTTAGAAGAAGCGCGTAAAATTTCTGATCCCCAACAAAGACATGACAAATATGTGCATTTTCAAAATATTTTAAATCAATCTTTACCTGCTATTTTTCTTTATACACCTTCATATACTTATCCAGTCTCTAATAAAATTAAAGGGATTGAAACTTCTAATATTATTACTCCTGCTGATCGTTTTTCTAATATTAGAAATTGGTTTATTAAAACTAAACGATCTTTGTAAATTAAAAACATATGACTAATCAATTTAAAAAACGGTTGATAAGAAAAGTTAATAAACCAACTTACCAGCCAAAACACATTAAAAACAATAAAGACGAGAAAATTGTCAAACAGAAAAAAGATTTTAACAAATCTAAACAAGTAAAACACATTAAAAATCCGTCAGCTGACGGAGAAAAAAAATCTGACGTGCCTGCTTTGCATCCAAATACTTTACGCATTGTGCCTTTGGGCGGTTGCGAAGAGGTTGGGCGCAATATGACTGTGTTTGAATATAATAATGATATAGTAATTGTTGATATGGGTTTAGAATTTCCGCAAGAAGACACACCTGGTATTGACTATATTATTCCTAACACAGACTATTTAAAAGGCAAAGAAAAAAATATCCGTGGCGTGATTTTTACACATGGTCACTTAGATCATACTGGTGCATCTCCTATTTTGTTAGAAAAATTAAACAACCCGTTAATTATTGGGGCTAAATTAACTGTGCATATGATTAAAGGCAGAGTTGAGGATTATAAACCAGGCATGGCTCGCAATTTAAAAACTAAAATAATCAGTTCAACTGACGGCATTTTAAAACTTGGCAGTTTTAAGGTTAAATTTTTCCCAGTGGAGCATAATATTATTGATTCTATTGGTGTTATTTTAGAAACACCTGTAGCCACAGCTATTCACCCGGGTGATTGGAAAATAGAGCACGACAAAACTAAGGTAAGCTTTGATTATAATAAATTAGCTAAATTAAAAAAACCAACAATTTTAATGTTGGAAAGTTTAGGAGTAAGCTATAAAAATCCTCCAGTGCCAGAAAGCGAAATGTACAAGAATATTGAAAAAATAATTGCCACGGCGCCTGGCAGAGTGATTATTGGCACTTTTTCTTCTAATATTGACCGCATTCGCGTGGTGTTGGAAATGGCGCAAAAATACAATAAAAAAGTTGCGGTGGATGGTTTTAGTATGAAGACTAATATTAAAATTGCTAAAGAACTGGGCTATATAAAATTTAATTTAAAAAATTTATTAGATGTAAAACAAATTACAAAATTAAAAGATAATGAAATTATTGTTATGTGCACTGGGGCTCAAGGCGAAGAAAACGCAGTAATGTCGCGCATTGCAAATAAGGAACATCGTTTTATTAAATTTCAAAAAACAGACACAGTTATTTTTTCTTCTTCAGTTATTCCAGGAAATGAGCGCACTGTTCAAAAACTTAAAGATTTAATTTACCGCCAAAGTGATAATGTGATTCATTCGCAAATTATGGATGTGCATTCAGGCGGGCATGCTACAGCCAATGATGTTGAAGAAATGATAAGACAGATTAAGCCAACATATTTTATGCCAGTTTATGCTAATCATTTTATGCTTAAAGAAGCAGCTAAACTAGCGCGCAAATTAGGTTATAATGATAAAAATATTTTAATTCCTGACAATGGGTCAGTAATTGATTTTGGCAAACACAATGTTAAAATGCTAGATAAAAAAGCTGTGGCTGATCCTGTTTTTGTGGATGGTTTAGGTGTTTCTGATTTACAAAACATTGTTTTGCGCGATAGACAGATTTTAGCTGACGACGGTATGGTAGTTGTTATTGCCACAATTGGTTCGCGACATGGCAAATTAATTCATAATCCAGATATTATCTCGCGCGGATTTGTGTATTTAAAAGAAAATAAAGAATTAATTAGCGACACTCGTAAAAAAGTTAGTAAAATTGTGGAATCTTTTGAAGGTCAAGCGCCAATCCAAGCTAATTATATTAAAAACAAAATCAGGAATAATATTGGTCAATTCTTATTTCAAAAAACCGGTAAACGACCAATGGTGTTGCCAGTTGTGATTGAGGTTTAATAAATTTCTACCTTTAAATACCTTACTCCAAACTCTTTGGCTTGTTCGCGGTCAGGCATCCAAATATCAATGCGTGATTGATATTTAGAATTCATTCTGTCATCAACTGTAAAAATTTTATTATTAAAATAATCTGGAAATCTAATATTTGTGCCAAAATATAAAAAGTTAGCTGCTACTAAACCATCATAAACCCATTTGCCATTTGCTGTAATAAATGGAGTGGAGTCGCACTGGTCAACTGTTGAAGAATAAGCGGTTACAGTGACCCAGCGCACTATGCGAGGCTTTTTGTTAGCAATTTCCGGCAAGCTGCTTAATGTAACTTGTCGCGTCATATATGAATCTAAAGGATCTTTTAATTGCACTATAGTTGGGCCTAAATTATTAGAATTTTTAACTTCTTGTGCAAGGACAAGGTTATGCGGAAAAGAAAATTCAAATACCAAAATCAAAACCGCCAAGGTTAGCAATTTTTCTGTGAATGCATAGTATTTTTGCCAAAAAGTCATATAATTAAGTTATTTAAAAACCCCTTAAAGATAGGGGTATAAATTTATTTATATGTTATAATTATAGCGCATTTTTTGATTTTTGTCAATATCTCTTCCCTACTGTAACAATATTTCTTCCATTCCACCAATGCGCGGAATTGTTTTTATTTATATAGTTATTTTTTAAAATTTTAAAACCAGCATCTGTAAAAAGTTTTTTTAATTCGCGCAAAGTAAAAGCATTATAATAAAGAGGATATTTGTTTTGCCAAAGAGTTAGGACTTCTTTAAATTTTAGTTTATGTTTTGAATTTGGTATTTGATAGTTGTGTTTAAATTTATATTGCCAGATATTTTTTTTAGCGTGAATCTGCCACAGATTCCAATTAGTCATAATTAAAATTCCGTTATTTTTTAATATTCTATACAAATTAGCCATGACTTTTTGCTGTAATTCTTGCGATGGAATGTGATTAAAAGACGCAATCATAAATATTTTATCAAAAGATTCTGAAGTAAATTGGTTTAGATTTAAAATATCAGATAAAATAAATTTAATTTGATTGCTTTTATATTTTTCAGCTTTATTAATTAACTTTTCAGAATTATCAAGTCCAGTATAGAAAATATTTTTATAATCTTTTAAAAGTTGAATTAACCGCCCATTGCCACAGCCAAGATCTAGAAT
>CAYNCE010000018.1:6595-10683 GCA_964395855.1 uncultured Gammaproteobacteria bacterium
ATATATTTTTTAACTAAACTTTCAACCTCTGGCCAGTTATCATTGCGCGAATCTGAAAAAGAAGTCGCTATGTTGTTATAGGACTCTTTGGTTAGATTTATAATTTGTTTAGCGGTTTGTATGTTCATATTATCTATTTGTATATTTTTCCGCGGTTTCTAATTTTAGTGATAATAATGTTGAAACCCCGTCATCTCCCATAGTAACTCCATAAAGAATATCAGCTTTTTCCATAGTAGCGCGATTGTGAGTGATAATCACAAACTGTGATTTAGAAGAAAGTTGTTCAATAATGTCTGCATAACGGATTGAATTTGCTTCGTCAAGAGCCGCGTCAACCTCATCTAAGATTATAAAAGGAGAAGGATTAGCTGATAAAATCGCGCATAACAAAGCAATTGAAGTCAAAGCGCGCTCACCACCAGAAAGCATATTAATGGATTTTAGTTTTTTACCTGGCGGAGTGGCCTCAATTTCCACGCCAGAATACATATTTTGCGATAAGCGGTCACTTATTTTATCAAATTCAGTTTTTTCTTCATCTACAACATCTTCTATCTTTTCTAAATTATTTTCATCAGCATTTGTTTCTTGTTTCTTGTTTCTTGTTTCTTGTTCATCCTTGAGAAGTATAAGTTTTGCTTTACCTCCAGCAAATAAAGTTTTGAAATGTTTTTGAAATTCTTCATTAATAACCTTAAAACTAATTTCAAATTGTTTTTTAATACTTTCATCAAGTTCTAGAATTAGTTTTTCTAAAGCATTCATTGAATTTTTTAAATCTTCAATTTGACCTGATAAAAATTCGTGCCGTTCTTTTATTTGTTCATATTCCATTTGTACTTCAGGGTCTATACCGCCAATTAATTCTAATTGATGTTTTAGTTTTGCAATTTCTGTAATTTTTGCGCGTTTTTCATGTTCGTTTAGACTATGCTGGGTTTTAAAACCCAGCTTAACATCATCTAGCCTAACATCAAAATCTAATTCTTGTTTTATATCTTGTTCTAAATCATCTTTTTTTGTTTCTAAACGAGCCAATTCTACGCGTAGGTCATTGACTTGGCTTGAAATAGAGTTTAATTTTTGTTGTTCAATTTGATATTTTTGTTGAACCTGCCAGATTTGTGAGCGCTCTTCTTTTTCTTTATTATTTTCTGTTTTAATTTTTTCTTGAATATTATTAATTTTTTCATCTAGTTCTAATATTTTTTGCTCTAGTTTTTTCACAATGTCATTTTGGGAGTTAAACTGGGTTTTAAAACCCAGTTTAACATCTTGCGTCGTGGCTTCGCTACTATTTTTATAGGGCTCTAAAATTTTACTTAATTTTTCTAAAATTTCGCTTTGTTTAATAAATTTTTTCTCAACTAATTCTAAATCTTTATTTTTTAATATTTCTTTAATCTCATTTGTTAACTTCTCTAAACCCCCTAAAATACCTAAAATTTCCTGTCCAACTTCATATGGAATATTTTTTTGGTTAACTTTTTTTTGAACTTCACGAACAGCTTTAATTTTTAAATTAGATAATTCTAAATTAAGCTGCATTTTTGAGTTCATTGCTTCCTGATATTCATTCTGTAATTTTTGAATTGTATCTGATTTAATATTATTTTTAGTTAAATTCGCTAGTTCTTTTTGAGACTTGCCAATTTCATCTTGAATACTTTCTTGGTCTTTAGCTATGTCTTTCAATTGATTATGTTTTTCTTTCCATTTATTGTTAATTTCGCGCCAAATCGCGCTGTAATATTTAAATTGCAAATTCTTAAGCGTTGATTCAACTTCTACCCTACGTTCTAAACGTTTAACCTGGCGCGTTAAAGAATTTAAACGAGGAGTAATTTCTTGTAATTGAATAGAGGCAGTTTCTAAATTTTCTTCCGTGTGTTCTAATTTATTTAAAGTTTGCCCGCGTTTAATTTGCAAAGATTTAACTCCAGATGCTTCTTCAAAAAATTCTTTTCTTTCTTGCGGAGATGCTAAAAGAAAATTATCTATCATACCTTGCCCAATAATTGAGTAGCTGGTTCTGGCTACGCCAGCTTTAGCCAAAAGCATATGAATATCAGTAAGACGCGCTTTTTGTTTATTGATTAAATATTCGCTGTCTCCATTGCGGTAAAGTTTTCGCGTGATGCAAATTTCAGACATTCCGATATTTGCTTTATCTTTAAAATTATTAAAATATAAAGAAACTTCAGCCATTCCTAGCCGAGCTTTTTTGTCACTGCCAGAAAAAATTATATCTTCTGATTTTTTCCCTCGCAAAAGCTTTAAACTTTGTTCACCTAAAACCCAACGCACACTGTCCGCAATATTACTTTTACCAGACCCATTCGGACCAACAACAGCAGTAATGCCTGGTTTAAATTCCAAATCAACCTTATGGGCAAAGGATTTAAAACCATTAATTTCTAATTTTTCTAGGAACATAAAAAAATAAGGCATCCAATAAGGATACCTTAATTATAACTTAAAAAATTGAATTATCAAAATTTAAATGCTAGAATTTATTTATGTCCCTAACTAAAAAAATCACTTCAAACACCATTATCCATACAGCAGGAAAATTCACTGGCTCAGCTATTGGAGTAATTGTTTTGGGTTTTTTGGCAAGATATTTAGGAACACAGGGCTTTGGTTATTATACAACAATTTTCGCATATTTATTTTTCTTTTCAGTGCTCGGAGATTTGGGTTTGTATTTAATCACTATTAATGAATTAGGTCGCGCAGGCGTAGATACAAAAAAAATTTTTAGCAATACTTTTACTATTCGTTTTGTATCTGGACTATTTTTAATGCTTTTGGCTTGCAGTTTAATTTGGTTTTTTCCTTATCCGCTTTTAGTGAAATTAGGCACTTTAATTATTGCTATTTGTGTTTTTATAATGATGTTGGATCAATTAATTGTAGCTTTATTTCAAAAAGAAATGAAAACGCAGGTAGTTGCAATATCAGAAATTGTAGGAAAATTAATTTATCTTGCTTTAGTAATTTTAGTGATTAAAATGGACGCGGGGTTTTTAGCGATTTTATGGGCTACAGTAATTGGATTTTTAATTCATTTTTTAATTAATTTTATTTTTGCGCGTAAATTATTGGCTTTTAAATTTGCGTTTGACAAAGAAATCTGGAAAAATATTTTGAAAAAATCTTGGCCAATCGCTACTTATATGATTTTTTCCATGATATATTTTAAAGCTGATACTATAATTTTATCTTTATATCATCCAGCTGAAACAGTTGGTCTTTATGGGGCGCCATATAAAATTTTAGAAGTTTTAATTGTTTTTCCTGCAATTTTTATGGGATTAGTTTCCCCACATCTATCAAATGCGTTTTCAAAAAATAATATAGAAGATTTTA
Organism: uncultured Gammaproteobacteria bacterium; assembly: GCA_964395855.1. Classification (GTDB taxonomy): domain Bacteria; phylum Patescibacteriota; class Patescibacteriia; order UBA2196; family UBA2196; genus CAYNCE01. The sequence continues at coordinate 9,971 of CAYNCE010000018.1, forward strand.
AAAGGATTTTTCAAAAAGCATTTGATGGCTTATCTTTAATTGTTTGGCCAATTATTTTTGGCACGCTTGCTCTGGCTTCGTCAATTATATATTTAATAGCTGGCAAAGAATTTTTAGCATCAATACCAATTTTGCAAATTTTAATTGTGGCTACAGGAATAATATTTTTAGCGCACCTTTCTACATTTGCGGTGGTCGCGATTAATAAACAAAAATCAATGATGAAATATTATATTTTTGCCGCTGCGCTAGCTCTTGCTTTATATTTTATTTTTATCCCCAAATATTCATTTTATGCCGCGGCAATTATTACAGCAGTAATTGAATTTTTTATTTTAATCTCATCTTGGTTAATGATTAAAAAAACACTTAAATTTAAAACAAATTTTAGCATTTGTTTAAAAAGTTTATTAGCAAGTGTTGTAATGTTTATATTTTTATATTTTAGTAATTTTAATTTATTAATTTCTGTAATTCTAGGTGGCTTTATTTATTTAGTTTTAATATATTTATTTGGAGCACTAAAAAAGGAAATGGTAATTAGTTTTCTAAAAAAATAAAGGAAATTATTAATGGAGGAGTCGCATAGTGGTTTAGTGCGCCGCTTTCGAAAAGCGGTATCTTGAGAAATCGGGATCGCGAGTTCAAATCTCGCCTCCTCCGCCAATTTACAATTTCAGCGTTTTGAGAGATTTTTGTTTCTTCCCGCGTCT
>CAYNCE010000019.1:0-10345 GCA_964395855.1 uncultured Gammaproteobacteria bacterium
AAAGGCGCCAGGGTTAATAACTTGAAAAATATTAATGTTGAAATTCCTAAAAATAAATTTGTAGTTATTACTGGAATTTCTGGCTCTGGTAAATCTTCATTAGCTTTTGACACAATTTATGCTGAAGGTCAGCGTCGTTATGTTGAAAGCTTGTCTTCTTACGCGCGCCAATTTTTAGGTCCGCAAGATAAACCCGATGTGGATTCAATAATTGGACTTTCACCAGCCATTGCAATTGACCAAAAAAAAAGCTCACATAATCCACGTTCAACAGTAGGCACAATGACTGAAATTTATGATTTTTTACGATTGCTTTTTGCGCGCGTTGGCAGAGCGCGATGTCCTAACTGCCAGACTCAAGTTGCCAAACAAACCTCTGAACAAATTATTGAAAAAATTATTGATTTTGGTCAAAATAATAAAATTCTCATCATCTCACCTTTAATTAAAAAAAAGAAAAGTGGGTATAAAAAAGTTTTGCAAGAAATTATCAAAGCAGATTTTGATTCAATTCGTTTAGATAATGAATTTTATCCAGTTCAAGAAGCTCTGCAAATAGAATTGGATAAAGATAAAGAATATAATTTAGATGTGGTTGTTGGTTCTTTTGATAAAAATTGTCCTGATCTTGCATCAGAGAAAAAGATCAGCGCCATGGTCAACATTGCTCTTGATTTGTCCAATGGTTTAGTTGTTGTCTATAATACTGAAAACAATCCGCCAGCTGGCGAAAAAGAAATTTTGTTTTCTGAAAATTTAACTTGTCCTAAATGTGATTTTAGTTTGCCGGAAATTGAACCGCGGCTTTTTTCATTTAATTCACCTTATGGCGCTTGCTCAACTTGTTCTGGTTTAGGTGTTAAGCAGGAAATTGACGCGGAATTGGTTATACCAAATAAAAAATTAACCGCGTCTCAAGGCGCGATTAGACCGTGGACGCGAACTGGCGCGCGGAGCATGGATAGTTTGCTGGCTAAAATTCAAAAATCAGGTCAAGCTAATGGGTTTTCAATTAACACGCCTATTAAAGATTTTAATAAAAAACAATTAGATGTATTATTATACGGTGATAAATATTTTGAAGGCGTAATTCCTAATTTAAAACAAAAATATCTGGAATCTAATTCAGATTATGTAAAATCTGAAATTGAAAAATATATGCGCCCTACAACTTGTGATAAATGTAAGGGTAAAAAATTAAACCCAGTTGCGCTATCTGTTACTGTGGCTGGAAAAAATATTGTGGAAGTCAGCGATATTACAATTAGCGAGTGTTTAAAATTTTTTTCAAATCTAAAAAATTTATCCAGTCAAGAAAAACAAATTGCCTCTCAAATAACTCGCGAAATTTCTGACCGCTTAAAATCATTAAAGGATGTTGGTTTGGGTTATTTGAATTTAAACCGTGGAGCGCAAACTTTATCTGGCGGAGAAGCGCAACGAATCAGATTAGCTACACAAATTGGAGCTGGCTTAAGCAATGTAATCTATGTTTTAGACGAGCCCTCAATTGGTCTGCACCAAAAAGATAATGAACATTTAATTAAAACTTTAAAAAATTTAAGAGATTTAGAAAATAGTGTTATTGTGGTTGAGCACGATGAACAAACAATGCTATCTGCGGATTATTTAATTGATGTTGGACCAGGCGCTGGAAAATATGGCGGTGAAATTATTGCGCAAGGCACACCAGCAGAAATTAAAAAAAATAAAAATTCTTTAACTGGTCAATATTTATCTGGTCAGAAAATTGTAGAGATGCGTCCCTACAATCTAAGTAAAAAACAACGCGATAGCGACAAATCTTTAACTATTAAAAAAGCTAATGCTTTTAATTTAAAAAATATTGATGTCAAAATTCCTTTAGGGAAATTAGTCGCCATTACTGGCGTGTCTGGTTCTGGAAAATCAACTTTAATGACTGAAATTTTAGCCAAAGCTTTGGCCAGACATTTTCATCATGCAAAAGACCTGCCTGGCGCGCACAAAGAAATTTCAGGTTTAGAAAATATTGATAAAGTTATTTCAATTGACCAATCACCTATTGGGCGCACGCCACGCTCCAACCCCGCAACTTACACTGGTGTTTTTACAACTATCCGCGAATTATTTACCAACACATCTGAAGCTAAAATCAAACGGCTAGGTCCTGGAAATTTTTCATTTAATGTTAAAGGTGGCAGATGCGAAGACTGTCAAGGCGACGGCTTAATTAAAATTGAAATGAACTTTTTATCTGATGTGTATGTAAAATGCAGTACTTGCCATGGTAAAAGATTTAAGCCCGAAATTTTAGACATTCATTATAAAAATAAAAATATTTCTGATGTTTTAGAAATGACAGTTGAAGAAGCTTTAGAATTTTTTAATAATCAACAAAATATTAAATCTAAATTAAATATCTTAAATGATGTTGGTTTGGGTTACATTCAATTAGGCCAATCCGCCACAACTTTATCTGGCGGAGAAGCGCAAAGAGTTAAATTAGCGACTGAACTTGCGCGCCGAGCAACTGGGAAAACTTTATACATTTTAGATGAGCCAACTACTGGTTTGCATTTTGATGATATTAATAAATTATTAAAAGTTTTGTATAAATTGGTTAGCAAAGGCAATTCAGTTTTAATTATTGAACATAATTTAGATGTGATTAAAAATGTGGATTGGATTATTGACCTTGGTCCAGAAGGCGGGGATAAAGGCGGTTATTTAGTCGCAGAAGGAACACCTCAAGATGTTGCTAAAATAAAAAAATCTTGGACTGGAAAATATTTAAAAAATGTGTTAAATTAAAAATATAATTCGCGCCTTTAGCTCAGTGGATTAGAGCGACTGGCTTCGGACCAGTAGGTCGGGGGTTCGAATCCCTCAAGGCGCACCAGATTAATTAATTGAAAATTGTCCCGAGTACTCTCGGGATTGAAAATTTCTATCTTGCCCTGTTAGCTCAGTTGGTAGAGCAGGAAGCTCTTAACTTCAAGGTCGGGGGTTCAAATCCCTCACAGGGCACCAAATAAAAATGGCTCTATTAAAAAAATCCTGATTAACTCAGGATTTTTGATTTTAATATTTTTTATTCTGATACAACTTCAAAAACTTTTTCTATTGATTTATAATATTTATTTGTAATTTTTTTATACAGTTCATCAGCAAAATTTTCATTATAAGTATGGATAATCTCATTGCGATCATTGGTCATTTTTAACAATGCTTCTGTTTCATCATCATTTAATAATTTGTTTCTTCTTAACTCACGAAAACACTCTTTAGGAGAATAAATATCTATACCAAACTTTTGACTTAAAAAAGCTTTGGTTGTTTTCCAACACAACTCAAAAGAATACTCAAATCTTTTAATAACTGCGTCTTTAATAAAATCATTTTGTTCTATTTCCAAAGATTCTTTTAAAGTTTGTATTGCTTTTTCAAAATCTTTTAATTTATAATTCAGCGTTTTATCCATAAAATTTTATTATTAAAAATATTATTTTTAAAATTTTCAGAGACTTTATTAAAATTTATTATATCAACAAAATATGGCAAAGTTGAGTCTTTAAAATCATCTTTTAATCGCCAAATATCTTTATCTTCAACATTGCCCATAATGCCCAAATCAAGGTCACCAAAATGATCTTTATTTAAACTTGAACCAAAAACAAAAACCTTTAAATCTTTATTTTGACCAAATTCAATAACTTTCTTTTTTATTTGTTCTAAATATTTTTCTTTTATCATATTTTGATAATAGATTCTAAATCTTATTTTGTCAATAAAAAATTATTTTGTCTTCCCATCAACCATATATAAATCTGCGGTTTCTTTATCAATTAATTTTTCTTTATACAAACGCTGTAAATCCTGATCCATTGAAATCATTTTTACACTACTTGATGTTTGAATCACACTGCGAATTTGAGCTGTTTTGCTTTCGCGAATTAGATTGGCAATGGCTGAATTTTTAATCATAATTTCTCGCGCCGCAATGCGCCCGCCATCTTTGCGTGAAATTAATTGCTGAGCAATCACTCCAGACAATACCATTGAAACCTGAACACGGATTTGTTCTTGCTGATGCGGAGGAAAAACATCTATTACACGATCTATTGTTTCAGACGCGTTATTAGTATGCAAAGTAGCAAAAACCAAATGCCCGGTTTCAGCTAAAGTTAAAGTAGTGGCAATGGTTTCTAAATCCCGCATCTCACCAACCATAATCACATTTGGGTCTTGGCGTAAAATATGTTTTAAACCTTGAGCAAAAGCAGTTGTATCAGTGCCAACCTGTCTTTGCTTAATAATTGACTTAATGGGCTTAAAAACAAACTCAATCGGATCTTCTAATGTCACAATATTAACTGAACGTTCATTATTGATCAAATCAATCATTGCGGCTAAAGTTGTTGATTTTCCGCAACCAGTTGGACCAGTTACCAGAACTAATCCGCGCTGGAGACGAGTTAAATCATAAGCTATTTCAGGCAATAAAACTTCTTCCATTGAAGGAATTTTAGATGGAATAATGCGCGCAACCAAACCAGGGTTATCTTTTTCAAAAAAACAATTGACCCTTAAACGGTCTCCACCAGACAACTCGAATGATGTGTCTAATTCTTTAGAAGTTAAAAACTTTTCTTTTTGTTCATCGCTTAAAATACTGAAAATTAAATCTCCAGCAGATTTTTTAGTTAAATCATCAATGCTTTTTATTGATTTTAATTCTCCGTCAATTCTCAAAATTGGCGGCTTTCCAACAAAAACATGAACATCAGATGCTTTTTTATTAACTGCTAATTCAAAAATTTTTTGTAAAGACATATGTTTTAAAATTAAGGATTTAGTTGGTTGGCTCTATCGCTCTTGCGTGGAGCCTTCTTGTGTTAATACTTATTTTAATTATAACAGAAAATTTAAAAATAAAAAACCTCACAGAAAATTATTTTTCCGCGAGGTTATAAGCTATAAAAAAGAAGACAAACTTTATTCATTTTCTCCTTTCCAGCTTTTTACAATAAGAAGTAGGGCGCTTTTTAAAATGCAGTCCAATACTACATATGTAAAGAGCATTCCAATTATACCTATACCACAGTGGCTGGAAACTCCCTCCATGTATGGTGAACATGGATTTCCTACCAAAAAACATACTGATAGGAACACCCATGGTAACGGAATGGATATCCAGATTGGTATCTGTTTGATTATTACATTGTAGAAGCATATGAATATTAAAGTGTTTGCTATTAAAATCCATATTCCTGTCTCTACACTATCATAGTTTTTTAAGATAGCCAGACAGATTTTATTTTCCGCTGCTACTCCTATCCCCATGAGTAGCACAAAAAATATACTAATTATGACAAAGCATGTGGCGCTTTGCCATAACGTTTTAAGCTTGCTTAACTTCAGCAACACGGCTACACTGAAATACATGTAGCCAAGCGCCCCCACTGAAGACAAAACTGCCCCGTTTTTTGCAATAAAATCTCCCATTCTTAACCTCCTCCTTAATATAATTAAGTTATAAAGTTCAAGTTAGTGTTTTTATCTAATCATAATTTAATTATTCTGTCAAGGTTGACAAAATTTTAAGAATAGTGTAAGGTTGTAAATGCCTTAAAAAAGGTTTAAAATAAAGACAAATAAACAAATAAAGAACTTTAATAATTCACAAACAGGAGGAAATCCTAATGAATAAGAAATTGACGATTTTGATGGTATTGTTGCTAAGTTTAGCAACGATCTGCTTGGGGCAGTATGATCCAGATTGGAAGCCACCGATTCAAGTTCAAGAAAAAAATCAAAATTTTGTTATTGGTTATCACAACATAGAACCTTTTGTGAAAACCATCGAGCTTGAGAGAATCATCCCACTTCGAAGCAGTTTGGGTGACTCAATAAAACCGTATCAACATCCTTTCATAAAAGTAAAAGAAAAAGGTTTTATTGTTACGACAACAGGGCAAAAAAAAGATTGCTATCTGACCCAAAGTGGTATGTACTGGGTTTTTATTGAGGATGTGGAAAGCGAAAATTTTTTTTCTTTCTTAAAAAATCTTAATCCAGAAGTTAAAAAATATGGATTAATTGGTTTAGGTGTAATTATTTTTCTTTTTGTTATTATTTATATTTATAAAGAGAGGAAAAATAAAAAAAAGATGCATGTTTCTGTTGCACAACCAACTACTACAACAGAAACAGAAGAACCAACAGAACCAAAAGCTAAACGAGTAAAAAAGAAAAAAATTAATTGGTGTAAGTACACAATTATTTTATTAATTATTGGTTTGGCGGTGTTGGCTTTCATTAATAAAAATCTTGGGGAAATAATTTTTTATTTAATTAAAATTACCACATTTGGCAATGTGCCTGTGTTAGGAATTATTATTTTAATTCTTATTGGCTTGTTGATTGGTAGCTATAGATCAACATTAAAACAGGGAGAAAGAGCAGGCGCAAAAAAAGATGATCCAAAAATTATTATTGCAAAAGATGAAGGAAAAAAATTCAGTTTATATTACTTTTTGTCAATATATTTTGGATTTATAATCTTATTTTATTCTGCAAATTTGCTCATTGATGTTTACATAGCTAACGAGCAAATAAAACAAATTATAATAAATGTAATGAGAATTATGGATCCTGATAATTTCCCAGCAGTTTTTTTCTCATATCTGATTGCTAAAAATATTGGTATTAATACATCAATCTCTGTTTTTGACGCAGAAATTTATAGAATGGATGAAGCAGCTCAGACAGGAGGAAGTGGAAGATTTAGTATGTTTGATTAATTTTAAAAAAATAATAAACTAATTTAATTTAATTTAACTTTTAGGAGGAACCTAAAATGGAAAAATTTATAGGAAAATTGTTAAAATACACAATTATTGTTGTTGTAGCTATTATTTTATACAACATCATTGATCCAATTGGTTGGATTAAAAATCAACTAAGAGGAATATTTACTGAAAATCTTTTACCTGCAAAATCCTTGGAGAAAAAGAATGAAAAAGAGTTTGAGTTTGATTCTGATAACGGAATTTATTATTATAACGAAGTTGCTGAGAAACAAAAAATTGCTTACCTCACGAATCTAACGCCTGGAACTTCGGTTTTGGACGATGATGGATATTTTTATAGTGGAATAGAAATGACAAAGGATTATATTGAAATAAATCCCAACTCCACTAAAAAAATAATTGATCAGGAAACTGGGGAGAAGTATGATTGTTACAAGACTCTCAATAATGGTTGGATTCGTAAAAGCGCTGGAGTTGTGAGTTATAACAGACCACAACCCCAAAAAGTTAATCAGACCGAAAATGTCACAGAGAATATAACTCTTTCTCTAGCTGTAGTTAATGCTGGCGTTTGGGAAAACGCTACAAATAATTTTCAGGAAGCACTTGGTCAAGTAGCTTTTGGCCAAGAGGAAACAGATTTTAGAAGAGACAATGGCAAAAAGTGGTGGACTGTCAGAAAAATGGATAGTAATACTGAACTTGATGCTGTTATTTCAGTAGCAGGTACAAAATGGTTCCGTATTTTTGTAAATGGAACTCGCGGATGGGTTTCAGAAAATGAAGTAGCTGCCCAATATGTCATAAAAACAAAACCTGTGACTTCAAAAGATTACTTTTCTACGGCAGTTTTTAATGGTATTGTAAAAAGTAGCAATGAAGTATCAGCACAAAGTGCTTCCTCAGTTTCTGGTCCGAATGAATTTACTGTAGCCATAGCTTTCGACGATTTACAAAGAGGTGACAAAATAAAATTGGTTAATGTTACAGAGAAGGGCTGGTGTAAAATTAAATATTGGAAAATCCCGACATATATCACAGGGGTTCCTATATCTAACGAAAAAGAAGTGCGATCTGCGGACATCTATTCTGATGAATTATTAGCAATAATAACAAAGAGTGATGTGAAAAGATTGAAACAAATGATGAAAGCATCACAAAAAAGAAAACTTTATTCGAACGGATAAATCATCCTGCCACGAACCTATTTAAAAACATTTTTAAACAACTGGTTCGTGGCATATTTTTTTAAATTAAAATTAACTTTTTCATAATTCTTCCCTTTCTAAATTGTTAAAAGTTTTTGTTTATTATAAAAAGTTATCCACATTTGACAAAATATTACTATTTTTTGTATAATATATGTAGCAAATTATTATTAAAAATATGAATGGTCAAAATTTAACACAACCCAATATTTTGGTTCAACCAAAAATTCAAGGCAACAAAATTATATTAGAAATCCCAAGAAAAATTTTAGAAAAGATTTTGTTTTTGCCAAAAGAAAAAGAACAACAAACAACAAGATCTTATCTTAAAAAATACAAAGGAGTATTAGAAAATAGAATTACTATTGATCCTTTGGAATATGAAAAAAATATTAGATCTGAATGGGATAGAAATTTAGATCAATAAATACTTAAAAAAATATGCAATATGTGTTAGACACAAATTCAATTTTGTATTATTTAAAACGCCAAAAAAATTTAAGTCAACATTTTGTAAATATTGTGGAAGGCTCTGATTTAATTAGCTTATCAGTAGTAACAAAAATAGAACTTTTTAGTTATCCTGGTTTACAAATTGATGAAGAAAATAAAATCAAAGAGTTTATTAATGATTTTAAGGTTGATGATTTAGAAAATGACATTGTTGATAAAACAATTGAAATTAGAAAAAAATATAAATTAAAATTACCAGATGCTATTATTTCCGCAACTGCGTTAATTAATAATGCGATTTTAATTACTCACAATAAAAAATGTTTTGAAAAAGTTATAGAATTAAAAGTTGTTAATCCTTTGGAAAAAGAGTAAAATTTAAAAAAATTATTTTCATTAATTCAATCCCAAGAAATCGGGACTGTTTTTATTTTGCTAAAATTAGCTAAAATAATACCACAAAAACACGCTTTTGAAAACCTTGACAAGTTTTTTGTTTGGTGTTAAGGTAAGTAATCAACAAAAAATAAAAATAATTAAAAGATCTTTTAATAATTTAATTTAAAGAAGGAGAGAATCATGGATAATAATTATAGTGACAATTCGTCAAACAATACACCGCGGAGACAAATTAACTGGATGATAGTTCTGCTCTGTTCTTGGATTGCGCTTCTCGCCCTAACAATTTTTACATTAGTTGCAACATTGGGTTGGGCGATTGTTGTTCTAATCTTATTTTTTTTAGTAACCTTTTTATTTTTTGGCACTGCCATTCGAACCAATGGATTACGATGGATGAATTTTACACACTTATGCTTAATTATGTTTACTGGAATAATTACTTTTTTGTTTGTTTCTAGTATGCAATTTGAGAGTGATGTATTGTCCACAACAACTACTCAAATTTTAAGGGCACTTGTCGGAGCTGTAGGCGCAATTGGGTTAGTTGGAACTTTGTGCTGGCTTGGCAGAGAATATGTAGAAACAGACGGAGACAGAGAAAGAAAAACTTTAATTCTTTTTGGCGCAATTTGTCTAATAATTTTAGACGCCACAATGACGATAATGTTTGCCTCAAATAGCAACATAAAATCATCGTTGTCTCAGGAAAAAGAAATCCGAAGTTTTATTACAACACAAACTGAAGCCAATAAAACAAAGGATAATTTAATCTACCAGCACCAATATGATTTAAGGAATAAACAAAGGGAATTAAAAAATGCAGAATTCCAAAAAAATAATAGTTATGTTGACTGGAATATTAGAAATCAGGCTAGAATTAATATTCCAAAATTACAAAAAGATATTCAAAGTTTACAAAATTCAATTAAGCAATTAGGACAGGAAAAAAAAATTCTATCATCAACGGTTAGTGTCACAAATTCCGATGGATACCTGTTAAGAACAGCTGGCAATATTTCCGCAGGTCTTGGGTGGGATGACAAAACAAAAGTGAAATTATATTATGCGTTTCTTACTTTTTTTGCTTTTGTTCTATCTTTTTGCGCTTTTTTAACTTCTGCCATTTCTAAAGAAACAGAAGAAAGATTGATGAAAACAAATGGTCCTGGATTAATTTTGTCTTTTATTGAATCTAAAAAAACAAAATTATTAGAGGGCAAAAAAGAAGACTCTGAAAATTTTATTTCAGCTCCATCAGATGTTTCATCTGATTTTAGTCAAAAACAATATGGAGATGATATATAATTTTTTATAACCCCCCACAACATGCGAAACAGCTGTTGTGGGTTTTTTATTTTGACAAAAAACGTTTTTTATAATACATTTAAATCAACATTAATTAATCTTAAAAAAACCTATGCTTATTACTTGGCTCATTGTTTTAATTTTTAGTCTTTATGTTTTAACAAAAGCAGCTGATTATTTTAC
>CAYNCE010000020.1:0-1277 GCA_964395855.1 uncultured Gammaproteobacteria bacterium
TGGTCGGGCTGGCGAGACTCGAACTCGCAATCCCTTGGTCCCAAACCAAGTGCCCTAGCCAATTAGGCCACAGCCCGATTTTCACAAAAACACCCGCCTACGCCAAGGCTACGGCGGACAAGCAAAAACACTTAATACTATTTTACTTTTTTTTATTCGCCCTGTCAATCATTTTTTACCATTTCTTTAAAATCTCTACTAATTCTTTATGTATTTTCCCATTTGAAGCAATTAAATTGCCTTTCTCATTTGTTGTAAATTTATATTCTTTATTTTTAAAATCTGTAACTTTGCCTCCTGCTTCTTTAATCATTAAAACTCCTGCTGCGATGTCCCAAGGTTTTGTATGTGGCAATACATAAGCTTCTAAGCGACCTAAAGCCACCCATGCTAATTCCAATGCCGCAGCGCCTAAATTATGCGCGTGTTCAAATTTAAACAAAAACTGCGCGTGCGCGTAAGCCATTTTTTGATTTGATTTATCATCTTTATATGTATAGCCAAAATCAATCATTGAATTAATTGATTTTTTTGAATTAGATACTTTAATTTTAATATTATTTAAATAAACACCCTTATTTTTTTCAGCCACAAATAATTGTTTAAAAAATGGCGCCAAAATCACTCCTAGTATAATCTCATTTTTATATATAAGAGCAATTGAAACATTAAAAAAATGGTTGCCAATTGAAAAATTTGTTGTGCCATCTAGAGGATCAATAACCCACAAATAGTCTGCGCCTTTTTGATAAAATCCAGTTTCTTCTGACAAAATTCCATGAGTTGGAAATTGTTTTTTAATAGCTGACATAATAATTTTATTAACAACTAAATCAGCTGGGGTAACAATTTCGTGTTTTGATTTTTTACTAACTTTCATTTTATCTATTCTGGAAAAATACTTAAGCAATTCCTGCCCAGCTTTTTTAACTATTTTAATTGCAAATTCTTTATACATAATATTATCTTAGATTTTTTAATATTTTTATATCACTAATTCTCTCTTCGTCTCCGGGAGTTTCTAAAATTAAATTAATATTTTTTAATTTTTTATTAGACAATAATGCTTTAAAACCTTCTAACCCTATTTTACCTTTACCAATATGTTCGTGTCTATCAACGCGCGAGCCTAAATCTGTTTTAGAATCATTGATATGAATTAACTTAAGTTTATCAAGTCCTAGAATTTTATCAAATTCATTTAATGTTTTTTTAACAGATTTTCTGTCGCGCATATCATAACCAGATTCAAAAGCATGCGCTGTGTCATAACAAAT
>CAYNCE010000020.1:1377-7827 GCA_964395855.1 uncultured Gammaproteobacteria bacterium
ATTTTAAAATTTCTGCGATTTCTTCAAAAGTGTCTCCAATAATTTGTCCTGAACCAGCAGACATTTCCATTAAAAACTCACAACTTCCTTTATAATTTTTTAAAATTTCTGATATTCCTTTAGCAACTTGTTTAATTGATTTTTCATGCCCAAGATCTTTAGCGCTGCCTAAATGAGTCATTAAATATTTTGCGCCTAGTTTACTGCCCCGTTCCAGCTCTTCGCGCAAAACAGAAATTGAACCGTGATAAATATTTTTTTTAGAAGAAGCTAAATTAATATAATAAGGAGCGTGAATATAGCATTCTTTTTGTTTATATTTTTTCATATTTTCCCTAAACTCCCTAACCACCTCAACACTCAATTCTAGGGCTTTGCCACCTCTTGGGGAGCGAGAAAAAAATTGAAAAACCCCACAACCAATATTGTGGGCATTTTTAGGAGCATTTTGTAATCCTCCGGCAGATGAAATATGCGCGCCAATTAGCATAACTTAATTTTAGCAAAATTTAACTGATTATTCAAATTTAATATTGTAGGGACAGGTTTAAAACCTGTCCGATCATGGACAGGTCACAGACCTGTCCCGACATTAATAATATGCTATAATAACTCTATGAGCACAAAAGTATTATCAGCGGCAACAATTGGATTAGATTCACAGCTAGTTGAGGTTGAATCAGATTTAGGCGGAGGCAAAGGCGGCACATTTATTATTGTGGGTCTGCCAGACACAGCAGTTCAAGAATCGCGCGAACGCGTTTGGTCAGCTATCAAAAACTCTGGTCTTTATTTCCCACGCAAAAAAATCGTGGTTAACTTAGCTCCTGCTGACATTCGCAAAGCAGGTCCATCTTATGATCTGCCAATTGCTTTAAGCTTACTGATTAGAGCTGGTTTGATTGACCCAAAAGACGAAGATCGCAATGCGCTTTATTTAGGCGAACTTTCTTTGCAAGGTGAACTAAGACCAGTTACTGGTATCTTGCCCATAGCTTTAATGGCCAAACAAAAAAACTTATCCCGCATTTATTTACCATCAGCCAATGCCACTGAAGCCAGCCTAATTGAAGATTTAGAAATTATACCAGTTAATTCATTAACCGACTTGCATCTACATTTAACAGGGCAGAAAAAAATTCCAGCTCATCCAAGAGACAACACTGAAAAATTTAAACCTGATTTAAATTATGATATGGATTTAGCGCATGTTAAAGGACAGGAACATGCCAAACGCGCCTTGGAAATTGCGGCTAGTGGCGGACACAATGTGCTTTTTTCTGGTCCGCCTGGCTCTGGCAAAACAATGCTCGCGCGCGCGGTATCTACAATTTTACCAAGAATGACTCAAGATGAAATTTTAGAAGTAACTAAAATTTATTCTGTGGCTGGCAAACTGCCTAAAGATAAACCCTTGATTTTGGAACGCCCATTTCGTAGCCCGCATCACACATCTTCTGGCGTAGCGCTTGTTGGCGGTGGTACTTTTCCCAAACCAGGTGAAATTAGCTTAGCTCATAAAGGCATTTTATTTTTAGATGAATTTCCAGAATTCCCACGATTAGTTTTGGAAAATTTGCGTCAGCCATTAGAAGACGGCATAATAACTGTCTCGCGCGCCCAAGGCTCGGTTACTTTTCCAGCTAGTTTTACTTTAATTGCTTCGCAAAATCCATGTCCGTGCGGATATTATTCAGATCCTGACCGTGAATGTATTTGTCATCCAGGACAAATTTTAAAATATCAAAAAAAAATTTCTGGTCCACTGCTAGACCGCATTGATTTGCATGTTGAAGTGCCACGTGTAAAATTTGAAAAATTAACTTCTGAAATTAGCGGTGAAACTTCTGCACAAGTACGCGAGCGTGTGGAAAAAGCTCGCGCTGTGCAAAATGCTAGATTCAAAGATCTAAAAATTACAACTAATTCAGAAATGGGAGCTAAAGATATCAGAGAATTTTGTAAAATTAATCCACAAACTCAAGACCTGCTTAAAAACGCTGTTCAACAATTGCATTTATCAGCGCGCAGTTATCACCGCATTTTAAAAATTGGACGCACCATCGCGGACTTGGCAAATGATGAGCATATAAAAACATCTCATGTGGCAGAGGCCTTGCAATATAGAGCTAAGGTGGAATGATTATTTAAACAGTCCTTTAAACACATCTTTCCACTCATTTTCATCATCATTTTCACCTGAATATTTATACCAAAAATTTTTAGGATCTAAAATTTTAATATTTTCAAACTCTTGTAAATTTAATAAATGCGCGTCACTGGAAACAATGTAATCCGCGTTAGCTTCAACCGCGCATTCTACAAATTTTTCATCTTCAGGATCATCTGGAATAATGTTCATTTTTTTAGGCGCTAAAATCACTTCAACTCGAGCCATAAAATCCTCAAGTTTTTGTTTATCTTGTTTGCGTTTAATATTGCGTTTAATAATTAATTTATATTCGCGCAATATTTTTTCTGATGCAACTGCCCCAATTTTGCCTGACAAAACCAAATCAATGATTTTCCAAGTCCAAGAAAAATCATCATTTGTCGCGTCTATAAGAACATTGGTGTCTAAAACTATTTTCATATTTCTTACCACAAAAAACATCCATTTAAATTTATATTCTTTCCATTCTGCTCAAAATTTAATATTAATTTATCTACAAAACTTAAAACCCCATTTGTTAATTTATTTGTATTCATAATTAAAGCTTCACTGCCAGTTAGAAAATCACAATCAGTGTTGGCTCCATCGCTCTGCTTGGAGCCGTCTTGTAAAATTTCCGTAATTAACTCTTTAGAATTACCTAAAATTAAATTACTATTATGAGTTGTTATTACAAAATTAAAATTCTGGACATTCAAAATTTCTAAATTGTTTTCAGAAATAAAATCAATGCTGGCTGGATCAGCAATCAATTCAATTGATGAACTGCTATCAGCAAGTTTTTTAATTTTCTCAACTGGATTTTTAAAAGCTGCAATATTTTTTATAATCTGTTTTATATTCTCTTTACGTTCATCTATTTTTTCAATATCATCTTTATCTGTTTTAAGTATTAAAGCATAATTATATTTTTCTAAATTCAAAACATCTTTGTTATCTAATTTGTTATTTTTAGCTTGCGTTAAAAATATGCCTGAATAATTTACAATTTCTTTAATTTTTTTATCATCTAGATCATATTTTTTCTGCCAAATTTCTTTTTGTTCTAAAGTTAAATGTTCTGAAAATAAAAATTCAAAAATATCTTTTAAATTTGATATGAAAAAGGAAGCAAAAATCTCATCATCATTTAGATTTACTAAATTATCCAAATTTTCAACTGTATTAAATTTTTCAAAACTTGCTTTGTTCTGAGCTAAGGCATTAAAATTATATACTATCTTATTTTCCCTGGCTTTCAAATTTAAAAACGCAGGTTCATTAAAATCTAAATTCAAATTATTTAAAATTAATGGGAAAATTATGTCTTCTGAATTAATTTTATCTTGAAAATATTGCCCGCTTAAATAAATATTAAGAAAATTTTTATTAGAAAAATTTTTAGCGATTTTTTTATGTAGCTCGCTAGCTGGAACTGGCTCTGATTCTTCTTCTGGTTCATTTGTTTTCTTAATCAGCCACAATGCGTCTTTGTTTTCTGCTAAAGCAATTGTTTTGGAATTTAAAATTGAAACATTAAAACCTTTAGGCATTAAAGCGTGCAGTTCGTGAATATTGTTAGCGTTTATAATCCAAATTTTATTCAGCTCTTCTGAATCTTTAACAATAACTAAAGAAATTTTATTGCTTTTTTCAATTAAGTATTTTGATAATTTTCCAAAAAAATTAGAATTTTTAAGCAATAATTCAAAACGAGTTTTACCGCGAAAATTTTGCGCGTAAAAATTTTGTAATTCCTGATTTTGCAAATCTAATTCAGCATAAAAAATTGTATTTTCCGGCACATAATTAATAATATCCTTACTGACTTTTATATTTTTAAAATAAAAATAAAAAACACCCACTCCAGCGAGCAAAAATATTAAAAAAGATATAATTAAAATGTTTTTCTTTCCCATCACTCTTATCTTGGCAGAAAACAGTTTTTTGGTCAAATAAATTTAGGGCTTTATTAATTACGTATTTCTTTTTTAATATGTTCAATGAACATACCAAAAGTTTATATTTTATGATAAAATAAAATTATTAAAAAATATTTTATGTCTACCAACAAACAACTCGGCGCCCAAGGGGAAGATTTAGCAGTTATGTTTTTGTTGCAGAAAAATTATTTAATTTTAGAACGCAATTACTATATTCAAAGCGGGGAAATTGATATTATTGCCCAAGACAAAGAAGCAGATGACATTGTTTTTGTTGAAGTTAAAGCCCGCACCAATAATGAATACGGATCACCTGAAGACGCGGTTGATGAAGCCAAGCGACATTTTTTAGAACGCGCCGCTGAAAGATATTTAGCGAAAAAACTTTATCCAGCTTTTCAGGATTATCGTTTTGATTTAGTAGCTGTGGAATTAAATATGTTGACGCGAATGGCGAATATAAGGCATGTGAAGTATATTTAGAATTGATTTTAGGGTCTCTCCCCCTTTTCAAGGGGGAGACTAAGAGGGGGTTAATAATACCAGGAATTATCAGTTAAAGATAATATTTAGTAATCTGAGTTAAAACTTTTATTAACCACCCCCAGCCCCTCCTTGAAAAGGAGGGGAGGATAAACTTGACACAAAATTAAATTTTTACTACAATATAACTAGACTTGGGAAAGTGGCTTCTGTCACTTTTTTTAACAAAAATTTAAATCATGGGGGTGTTTTAATTCGATGAAATTCAAATTATTAAATTAAGCAAATCGAGCGCAAACTCGTAAAATATTACTTGGATATAAATGCCAATCTATTTAGCCGCGCAAAACAGGGCTTAGCTAATTTAGCTAATGCTTTTGCTTTGCAACCGGCTTCTGTAGTAGCTTAAATCCTACTGCCATCCAACTGATTGATGTTCACTAAATCAGTTTGGGTGCCATAATTTGTGAACTAGTTATCTAAATTGTCTAGCTTAGATAATAAAATTTTAGACTTAGGTTTTAAATTTTTTGTTTGTTTTTAAAGTTTAAAACTGATTCCGAGTTACTCGGGATAAACAAACTAAATTTGTAGAAGTATTTAATAATTAATTTTAGACGCCGGTGCAATACCGACCACCTCCACCATCCTACGCCAAGGCTTCGGATGGCACAGCCAAAATTATTTTATGCAAATTCGTCGCCGTAGACCATTTCAAAAAAGGGAAGATTTAAAAAAAAGAACTCGCGCTAACGAGTATATTCGCGTGCCTGAAATTCGTTTAATTAATGAACAAGGCGAAAATGTCGGTGTGATTAAAACTGCGGACGCTCTAGCTCAAGCCAAGGAATTAGAATTAGATTTAGTTGAGGTTAATCCTAAAGCTAAACCGCCAATTTGCAAGATTATTGATTATGGTAAAATTAAATATGAAAAAGAAAAATTTGAACATAAACAAAAAGTAGCTAATAAAAAAACAGAAGTTAAAGGCGTGCGGTTATCTTTTAAAATTAAAGGAAATGATTTACAAACGAGAGTTAAACAAGCCCAGAAATTTTTAAAGACAGGCAATTCAGTTAAAATAGAAATGATTTTAAAAGGCCGTGAAAAAGCGCATAGTAGTAATGCCCAAGAGATTATTAATAATTTTATAAAAGAATTTAATGAAGAAGTAAAGGTTATGCAACCTACAAAAAGACAAGGTGGAAAATTTTTTGCGATTATATCGCCAATTATCTAATCAAAATTTTTATGGCCAAAAAACAAAAAACAATTAAGGCAATTGCTAAGAGATTTAAAACCACTAAAAGTGGCAAAGTTTTAAAATTAAAAGACGGACAGAATCATTTTAATGCCAAGCAGACTGGCAAAAAAACTCGACAAAAAAGAAACATTCAAAACTTGTCACCAGATTCTGCTAAAAATATTAAAAGTCTGTTGGAAAAATAATATGCCAAGAGTTAAAAGAGGAAATATTAGAACAAAAAAAAGGCGCGCTTTGTTAAAGCAAACCAAGGGTTATAAATGGGGACGTAAGAATCTGACACGCCAAGCCAAAACCGCGGTTAAAAAAGCTGGGGCGCACGCTTTGCGTGACCGTCGCATTAAAAAACGCGTGATGCGCCGTTTATGGCAAACTCGTTTAAATGCGGCAACGCGTCAGTATGGTTTAAGCTATTCTAAATTTATTGATTTATTGAAAAAAAATAAAATTGAACTTGATCGTAAGATTTTATCAGAATTAGCTCAAAAAAATCCAGAAATTTTTGCTAAAATTATTGAAAAAATAAAAGGGTAATTAGAGTCTCTCCCCGTCCAAACTTGCCACTGGCAACTTTGAACTCAAGATGGGAGATTAGGAGGGGGTTAATA
>CAYNCE010000020.1:7927-10147 GCA_964395855.1 uncultured Gammaproteobacteria bacterium
TTATTAACCACCCCCAACCCCTCCTTGAAAAGGAGGGGAGGGATAATAAACTAAAAACTCGAGCTTATCTAGCTCGAATTTTTAGTTTATAAGTTTCAGGTGTTTGATTAGTTACACGTACTTTCATTTTTATTTTTGTTTTCGCACTTGTTTCCTTATATTAATAAGTATAGCAAATTTTTTAATTTATGTCAATAGTTTGGAAATAGGTATTTTATTTTTTTAATTAAAAAGTTCCGAACAGAGTTTTACAACAACGGCGCAATAACAAAACTCACAATAGCCATTAACTTAATTAAAATATTTAATGAAGGACCAGATGTATCTTTAAATGGGTCGCCAACTGTATCGCCAATAACCGCGGCTTTGTGTGGCTCACTTCCTTTGCCTCCAAATTTTCCAGTTTCAATATATTTTTTAGCATTATCCCAAGCCCCACCAGCATTTGCCATCATTATTGCCATTAAAAATCCAGTTGTAACTGTTCCGATTAATAATCCTCCTAAAGATTCAGGACCTAATAAAAATCCAACTAAAACAGGAATTAAAATAGCAAGCACAGAAGGTAAAATCATTTGCTTTAAAGCGCTGGCAGTTGAGATTGCTACACATTTTTCATAATCTGGTTTAGCAGTGCCGTCCATAATACCAGTAATTTCTTTAAACTGACGACGGACTTCATTAACAATTTTAAATGCAGCTTTGCCAACAGCTTTCATTGTGATTGCTGAAAAAACAAACACATACATCGCTCCGATAAATAATCCAATAAATACTTCTGGTTTTAATAAATTTACAAC
Organism: uncultured Gammaproteobacteria bacterium; assembly: GCA_964395855.1. Classification (GTDB taxonomy): domain Bacteria; phylum Patescibacteriota; class Patescibacteriia; order UBA2196; family UBA2196; genus CAYNCE01. The sequence continues at coordinate 8,728 of CAYNCE010000020.1, forward strand.
ATCAATTTTAGCTGCATGGCTAAAACTAACAGCTAGCACAACTGCGGTTAAGGCAGCAGAAGCAATCGCAAAGCCTTTGCCAATAGCGGCAGTTGTATTGCCAACCGCATCAAGCTCTTCAGCTTTTTTACGCACATCATCACCCATCCCAGCCATTTGAGCAATGCCAGCTGCGTTGTCAGCGATTGGACCGTAAGAGTCAGTTGCTAAAGTTATTCCCAAAGTTGCCAGCATACCAATTGCGGCAATACCAACACCATAAAGTCCAGCAATTGAATGAGAAGCATAAACCGCGATAGAAACTAAAATCACAGGCAAAGCAGTGCTGTTCATTCCTAGAGCTAGACCGGAAATAATATTAGTACCAGCTCCTGTTTTTGATGATTCAGCTAATTCACGAGTTGGTTTGTGTTCATGTGAAGTATAATATTCAGTAATTAATCCAATTAAAATTCCAGTAACCAAACCAATAACTACCACGCTAAACATTTTATAATCATTAAACAACATTTGATTGGCAATAAATGCTAAGACAACAAAAATTCCCGCGCTGGCAAAAATTCCAGTATTTAAAATCTTTTGTGGCTTTGATTTTTTAAACGCTTTGATAATAAAACTGCCTAACAAACTGGCTATAATTCCAATCCCAGCTAAAAACATTGGAAACATTATTGCATTTTGTGGAGAAGCCCAAGTTAATAAAACACCTAGCATCATAGTGGCAATAATTGAATCAACATAACTTTCAAATAAATCCGCGCCCATTCCAGCGACATCACCAACATTATCACCAACATTGTCTGCAATTGTGGCTGGGTTGCGCGGGTCATCTTCTGGAATTCCTTTTTCAACTTTGCCAACTAAATCCGCTCCAACATCTGCGGCTTTTGTATAAATTCCACCTCCTACACGCGCGAATAAAGCAACCAAAGAAGCGCCTAAACCAAAACCATAAATAATTGTTGGGTCTTTAAAAAATATATACAAAACACTTACTCCAAGCAATCCCAAACTAACCACAGTCAAACCCATAACCAAACCAGAATTAAACGCAATATTTAAACCATTAAATAATGATTTTTTTACGCCTTCAGCGCAACGAACATTTGCTAAAGTAGCAATTCGCATTCCAATTTGACCAGCCACTCCTGAAAAAATCGCGCCAACTAAAATAGCCACAGCTGTTTGCCAACCAATTGGTGTGATTATTGCTAAACCGCAAACAATTAAAACAAAAATAGCAAGCACACTTTGTTCTTTTTTTAAAAATACGCGCGCGCCTTTCGCAATATGTGTTGAAATTTCTTGCGCTTTTTGATCCTTAACTTTTGTTTTTTTAATTTTAAAAGCCAAAAACATTGCCCACATCAATGCCAGAACAGAAACAATAATAGGAAAGTAGATTGAGTTTGAAAGCATA
>CAYNCE010000021.1:0-2777 GCA_964395855.1 uncultured Gammaproteobacteria bacterium
CAGATTTTTAAAATTGTTGTATACTGGGATTATAATTGATAATTTCATAAAAATTTGCTTTCTGAAAAGAGGGCTTTTTTTATTGCTTCTGCAATTTGATTGATATTTTCCGGATTAACTAATGTAAAATTATTATAATTTTTTAAAGCTTCTTTCGTTCCGCCAATTTTGCTTGCAATAACTGGCAAACCAAATTCTCGCGCTTCTAAATAAACAATGCCAAAGGACTCTGTATCTTGGACAGGTCGCAGACATGTCCCTACATTTATTTTTTTTGGTGTTAAAATAAACGCATCTGCTAAAGCATAATAATTTGGCAATTCAGAATGGGGAACAGCTCCAGTAAAAATTATATTTTTATTAACCCCCCCTAGCCCCCCCTTGAAAATGGGGGGAGATATTTTTTTTAAGTTTTCTTTTTCAGGTCCATCACCAACAATTAAATAAACTAAGTCTGGAATATCCTGCCATACTATTTTCATAGCTTTAATAACTGAATCAATTCCTTTTGATTCTACTAATCTTCCAACTGTCAACAATACCTTTTTGTTCTCCAAACCATATTTTTTTTTTAATTCTTCAACTTTATTTTTATCAACCATTTCTTTTTTTAAAGCGCAAATCGGATAAATTATTTTAATTTTTTCTTCTGGCACATCAAAATCTTTTATTAAAATATTCTTAGTAAATTCTGTGTTGGCTTCAACAAATTCAGCTGAATTTAAAATTTTTTTTGCTAATTTATACTTTCTAAGATGAGATTTTGCTCGCAATAAATCATTGCCATGGCATGTTATGAAATACGGTAATTTTAAAATTTTACACACAATCCAAACTGCTGTCCCAACTGGCAAAACTTGCCCAACCCAAATTCTATTTATTTTTTCTTTTTTAGCTATTTTATATATATGCCAAATCAAAGGTAACCAGCGTGGCCAAATAATTTTTGTAAAAAAATTCTGACGATATATCTTAAAATTATTCGCATTATATTCGCTTAAATTTGCATTTTTATTCGCATGTGTCAAGACAATAATATCATCAGCATTCATTTTATCAACACGATTAAAATAATAATTGGCAATACCGCCAAGAAGAGGAGGAAAGTCAGTGGTAACAAGTAAAGTTTTCATAAAGTAATCTTAATAGATTTTATGTTTAAATGCAATTTTGACTAAAATTTTTTAAAAGTGTAAAATTAAATAGTAATTAATTAATAAAAAAACTTATGAAAACATCACTCAACATCTTATTAATTTTATGTGTCACAGCTATTGTGATTGTGGCTTTAGTAACTGCGCAAGATAAAATACCAGAAGACAGGTATTCTGTAAGCGCGACTGGGCGGGTGTTTGCAAAACCAGATATTGCAAATTTAACTGTTGGTTTTAAAACTGAAGTTAAAAAAACCGCCACAGAAGCGGTTCAAGAAAATTCTGAAAAAATGAATGAAATTATCAAAGAGCTTAAAGCTTTGGATATTGAAAGTAAAGATATTAAGACTTCAAGCTATAATTTAAGTCCAGTTTACAATTGGACACAAGATAGAGGACAAGTTTTAAAAGGTTATGAAGTTTCACAAAATGTTACAATTAAAATTCGCGATTTAGATAATATTGGTTCTGCGATTGCTAAAACTTCTGAAAAAGGAGCAAATCAAATTGGCGATATTAATTTTACAATTGATGATGAAGAAGCATTAAAATCGCAAGCCAGAGATGAAGCAATCGCAAAAGCAAAAGAAAAAGCAAAAGCAGTTGCAAAATCAACTGGGATGAAACTTGGTAAAATTGTAAATGTTGTTGAAAATCAATATTATTATCCAATTCGTTCAAATTACGCAAAAAGTTTAGAATTTGGAATTGGTGGTGGAGAAGAAATCACAGCGCCGCAAATTGAAACTGGCGAGAATGAAGTAATGGTTGAGATAACTGTGGTGTATGAAGTAAAATAGATTTATGAATAATTTTCTAACTACAACTTATTATCATAATTTAGGCAAAGAATATATTTTAGCCATTTTAATTTTTGTTGGCATTTTAATCATTTTAAAAATTTTTAAGACAATTATAATAGTTAGATTAAAAAAATTAGTACAGCGAAGTAAAACAGATTTTGATGATGCTATTTTAAATATTATTTCTAATATTAAACCGCCTTTTTATTTTTTAATCGCGTTATATTTAGGAATAAAATCCCTTGTTTTGCCTGATTTAGCTGATAAAATTGTTTCTATATTATTTTTACTTGTTGTAGTTTATGAAGTCATTTCTGCTTTACAGAAGATTGTAGAGTTTGCAACTTTTAAAATGATAAATAAAAAAGGAAAAGAAGATGAAGAAGCAAATAAATCAGCCATCAGGACTTTAAGCGTGGTCATAAAAATTATTTTGTGGTCATTAGGATTAATTTTAATTTTAGGAAATTTAGGAGTTGATGTTACTTCATTAATTGCTGGTCTGGGTATTGGTGGTATTGCAATAGCTTTGGCTTTGCAAAATGTTTTAGGTGATATTTTTGCTAGCTTTTCAATTTTAATTGATAAACCATTTCAAGTAGGAGATTTTATTAAAATCGGAGATGATTTGGGCGTAGTTGAAAAAATTGGTATTAAAACCACTAGAATTCGCACACCTGATGGTCAGCAATTAATTATTGGCAATAAAGAATTAACCGAGGCGCGAGTGCAAAATTTTAAGAGATTAGAAAAACGGCGCGCTTGTTTTACTTTAGGTGTAATTTATGAAACAGAAAAAGAAAAATTAGAAAAAATTCCT
>CAYNCE010000021.1:2877-7537 GCA_964395855.1 uncultured Gammaproteobacteria bacterium
CAAGAAATTAATTTAAAAATATTTGATGTGTTTAAGAAAAATGAAATTGGATTTGCTTACCCGACTAATGTTCAGTATGAAAAAAAGTTTTCCTAGTCTGTCCTGAATTTGTTATTAACTCTGTTCAGAACTTGTCCCGAGACTTCGGGACTGTTCGGAACTTTTTAAAAAATCAAATATTTAAACTCCTAAAAAGTTCAGAACAATTTTGCATTCGCAAAATAGTTCTGAACAGGTAGTGAGCTTAAAACAGGAAATATTTTATATATTTAAAATAATATGTCAGACTATTATTATTTAAAACCAAAATGCGCTTGGTGTGGCAAAATAGCCAAAAATGATGACCCAATTTTTGGTAGCAGTGTTCTGTTTAATGATGAATTTGATAATGTTTTTGTTTGTAATTATTGTGGCAAGAAAACGAAAATTTGTATGGAATTTGTTTATAAAAAAGTCAGAAATAAAAAATAAAAATTAAATACTTTTCCACAATTAAATTTAAAAATTTATGTCTAAAAAGAAAATTATCATTTAAATTATTATTGCCGAGTAGTTCAAAGGTAGAACGCCGCGCTGTTAACGCGAATGTTGCAGGTTCGAGTCCTGCCTCGGCAGCCATTTTTTAGGGTTGTAATTCATAATTCATTTGAAACTTATGCAAGAAAAATTTTATATTAAAAATTTACAAAACTACAAAAACAGACAAGCAATTTTAAAAGGCTGGGTATATAATTTACGTTCGTCTGGCAAGATTATGTTTTTGCAATTGCGCGATGGCACTGGGTTTTGTCAATGTATTTTGAATAAAAAAGATGTTAATGATGAAAAATGGAATGAAGCGCAGAAAATTACTATTGAATCATCTATTGAAATAATTGGTTTAGTTACACAGCACCCGAAAAATAAAGCAGAGTTTGAATTGCAAGTTAAAGATTTTAAAATTTATCAAATTGCTGAAGAATATCCAATTTCAAAAAAAGAACACGGTCCGGAATTTTTATTAGACAATCGTCATTTATGGCTCCGTTCGCCAAAGCAGTGGGCAATTCAAAGAGTCAGAGATGAAATAATTCAAGCAACTTATGATTTTCTGCATCAAGAGAATTTTATTAAAATTGACTCGCCGATTTTAACTCCTAATGCTTGCGAAGGAACAACTACTTTATTTGGAGTAGAATATTTTGATCTAGGTAAAGCATATTTATCACAATCAGGTCAGCTATATTTAGAAGCCGCTATTATGGCGCATGGCCGAGTATTTGATTTTGGCCCGACATTTAGAGCTGAAAAATCTAAAACCCGCAGGCACTTAACAGAATTTTGGATGATGGATGCGGAAATGGCTTTTTGTGATCATGAATGTAATATGCAGATTCAAGAAAAATTAATTATATATATTATAAATAAAATATTAAAAAACAAAAAAGCAGAACTGGAAATTCTTGAAAGAGATATTAAAAAATTAGAAAAAATTAAAGCCCCTTTTATTAGAATGACTCATTCTGAAGTTGTGAAAAAATTACAGGCTTTAGGTTCAAAAATTACTGAAAAAGATGATTTGGGAGCTGAAGACGAAACTTTATTAACAAAAGATTCAGATGTCCCAATATTTGTTGAAAAATGGCCAAAAGAAATTAAAGCTTTTTATATGAAACAAGATAAAGAAAATCCAAATTTAGCTTTGTGCTCTGATTTGATTGCGACTGAAGGGCATGGAGAAATTATTGGCGGGTCGCAAAGAGAAGATGATTATGAAATTTTAAAAGCTAGAATTATTAAAGAAAAATTGCCTTTAGAAGAATTCCAATGGTCTCTAGATTTAAGAAAATATGGAAGTGTGCCGCATAGTGGTTTTGGCTATGGATTAGAAAGATTAACCGGCTGGATAACTGGCATTCACCACATCCGCGAAACCATTCCTTTCCCAAGACTGATAAATAGGATTAGACCGTAAAAAAATGATAGCCAACTAAATTTAAACTTGACTTATAAAATAATCGGGTTAAAATAGAGGTATGGAACAAAAATTTATTAAAAGGCATATTTTAAGTGAGTTAAAAGCCCATCTCCAGCAAAAAGAGATAACTTTAATCGTGGGCGCGCGGCAAGTCGGCAAGACGACCTTGATGAAAATTTTACAGGATGAATTAAATAAACAAGGCAAGAACACTATTTTTTTGAGTCTTGATTTTGAGAATGATAAAAAATATTTTATCTCGCAGAATAGTTTGATTGAAAAATTAAGATTGGAGTTTGGAGTAAATAGGGGCTATGTTTTTTTAGATGAAATTCAACGTAAAGAAAATGCTGGTTTATTTTTAAAAGGTATTTATGATTTGGATTTGCCCTATAAATTTATTGTTTCTGGTTCGGGCAGTATGGAACTTAAAGAAAAGATTCACGAGTCATTGGCTGGCAGAAAGATGATTTTTGAAGTTAATCCGGTTAATTTTATGGAATTTGTGGATTTTATGACAGATTATAAATATGAGAAAAGATTAAATTCATATTTTAAGGTAGAAAAAGACAAAACATTTAATTTTTTAAATCAGTATCTAAATTTTGGCGGTTATCCGCGAGTGATTTTAGAGAAAAGTTTCAAGCAAAAACAGAGCCTTATCAATGAAATTTATCAAAGCTATTTAGAAAAAGATATTGCTTATTGGCTTCAGGTTGAAAGATTAGACGCTTTCAGTTCGTTGTTAAAAGTTTTGGCTGGTCAAGCCGGACAGTTAGTGAATTATTCGGAAATTTCCAATACTTTAGGAATTTCTTTGCCAACGGTAAAAAATTATTTATATTTTTTGGAAAAAACTTTTATTATTTCAAAGTTAGCGCCGTTTTTTAGAAATGTCAGGAAAGAAATCAGTAAAGCGCAAATTGTTTATTTTTGTGATTTGGGTTTGCGCAATCACGCGCTGGGTATTTTGAGCCAGGCGAATCAATCTGATGATTTAGGTTTTCTGTTCCAAAATTTTATTTATAACCTGCTGGCTGATAAATTCAAATCTTCGGCTGGTAAAATTAATTTTTGGCGCACTAAAGAAAAAGCCGAAGTTGATTTTATTATAAATTTTAATTTGCAACTAATCCCGGTTGAAGTTAAGTATAAAAATTTTAAGCAGCCGGCGATTGAACGTTCTTTAAAGAGTTTTATTGATAAGTATCAGCCAGCCAGAGCTTTGGTGGTTACTAAAGATTTTCACGGCAAGAAAAAATTTGGACAAACAGAGGTACGTTTCTTGCCTTTTTGGGAACTAATTAGTTTTAAATTTTAAGTTATTATTTTTTTATAAAAATGCCAGAAAAGAATTGACCAAAATGCCTAAAGTTTATTTTTATGATTTAGGGCTTCGGAATTTATTGTTAAATAATTTTGATTTAATAAATAAGCGAACAGACAAAGGATCATATTTAGAAAATATCGTTTTTAAAGAATTCTTAAAACAAACTCAAGATATAAATTTGATTAATTTTTGGCGCACTCAAGCGCGAAACAATTCCTTTTCCAAGACTAATCAATAGATTTAGACCGTAATTTTTAAAAGTATGAACCTAGAAAAACAATTTTCAAAAAAACATACACCTGGATTAAGAGATGAATTGGCCCAACAGATTAAAGAGAAAAGACATGGGTATTCTTCTGATTGGAAAGAATGGAATAAAAGTGAAGATAATTTTGAAGATGAAAAATTGAATGTGGAATCTGGAAAACTTAAAAAAGATTTTGTTGGTCGCATTTTTAAAACCAAAGAGTTTATGCAAAAAGAACTGTTATGGAAAGATTTGGTTGGGCAAAGAAGAAAAGAAGAAATAGAGGAATTAAAGGATACATTTAAAGAAAGATTAAGTGATACTTTAAAATTAAATTCATTTTTTACAAATCTTCTAGACAAAACAGACTATGCTAAGGAAGTAATAAAAGACTATATTGCTGTGTTAAAAGAACATGACAGGGATATTAGCAAAGAGGAAATATTGGATAAAGTTTCAAGCCGATTACTGGGCGATGTAATGCCTAGCGGTACAAGAAAAGGGGATAAATCAGGATTTCATGTAGGCGTGAATGATATTCTTTCACATTATTATGGTTCTGAAATAAATTATGATATCTATTTCTATTATCCAGCAGAAGTTGTAGCAAAAAATTATTATCACGATATAAGCTTAAAGGCTTATCCAAACGCAAGAAATTCAGATTGGTACAATGACCAAATTATTTTTACTCAAGGCAAGGGCATTCCAGTTGATGCGGGTATTTGTTGTATTCCTGAATCAATAGAAGTGGACAAAAATACAGGATCACAATATAAGTTAGATGAAAACATGAAACCCATACTTGATTCTGTAACTCAAAATCATATTGAATTTTTTCGCGAAGAAGGAGGAGAATATGGTTTATTTAGAAAAATTTTAGACCAATTAAAAGATACTAAAAAAGACCAGAAAAACAAATCTGAAGAACTTCAAAGAGTATCTGAAGAATTAAAATTTAAAAATTATGATATATTTTTAAAATTTTATGAAAATTACAGACGAACTAACGGGTGTGACTTAGAACGTTTTTATAAACAGAATCAAATGATTTACATTAAACCGGAAAAAGAAAAGTTGGTTACTAGTAAAGAATTTTGGGAGAATTATTTTAATAAAAATCCAG
>CAYNCE010000021.1:7637-10008 GCA_964395855.1 uncultured Gammaproteobacteria bacterium
TTATCCATTAGAAAATAAAAACGAGGTTTTTGAAACTTACGATTATAATATAGATAGCCTGGCTCAGTTGAATAAAAACAAATTGATAAAACTAGAAAAAAAAGTCAGCGGGCATGATGATTATTTATATGAAAATGACAAATTGTTTTATATTATTAGTACTTTTTCTTGGGCACCGATTGATATTAGACAGGATTGGGAACTTAGTTTAGAACAGGAAAAGAACGAGATTTTGTCTTCTCTTGAATTTTTTGAAGTAGATAAAAAAGAAGATATTTAAGAAAAATTATACTTAGAAAATAACGGTGTTTATTTTGTAGATAAAAATGGAAATAAAAAATTAATTGTTGAATCAAGTCTTGATCCGGTGAACCCACTTGATGTTATTAGATTAAATCGAACAACTAAAAAAGTCTTGAACCATAATTTTAATTAATTATTCATTATTCATAAAAAATATATGCAAAGAATAATATCAATTAAAGCAACTAAAAAAGTCGGGCGAGAAATGAAATTTGACTAGCTAGCCGAAATAGTATATAATTAGGGCAGTAGATTAACCAAAATAGTATATATTATGGATAAAATAATCCCCAGAACAATACAAAAGAATATTGAAAAATCCTTATTTAAAGGCAAAATAGTGGTGATTTATGGTGCCAGACAAGTGGGCAAAACAACTTTAGTTCAAGAAATAATAAAGAAATATCCTAATGATGCTAATTATTTTAATTGTGATGAGCCAGATGTTCGGCAAGCTTTGGCTGATAAAACTTCAACTGAGCTAAAAAGTTTTTTAGGCAACAAAAAATTAATTATTCTAGATGAAGCGCAAAGAGTTATCAATATTGGTTTGACTTTAAAATTGATGATTGACAATTTTCCGCAAATACAAATTATTGCTACTGGCTCGTCTTCTTTTGAATTGTCAAACAAAGTGGTTGAGCCATTGACTGGTAGGAAATATGAGTTTTATTTGTATCCTTTCTCAGTGGCTGAGTTAAAAGGATTTTATTCTGATTTAGAAATAAATCGTCTTTTGGAGCAGAGAATTATTTTTGGTATGTATCCAGAAATTGTAACTAGCAATGATGAGATTAAAAATAAATTAAAGATTTTAGCCGGCAGTTATCTGTATAAAGATATTTTAGTTTTTGATAAAATTAAGCATTCAGAAGCAATAAATAAATTGCTTCAAGGATTGGCTTTACAGATTGGCAATGAAGTTTCTTACAATGAGTTGGCTCAAACTGCAGGCATTAACAAAAAGACAGTTGAAACTTATATGCAGATTTTAGAAAAAGCTTTTATTATTTTTCGCCTTAATCCATTTAGTCGTAATTTGCGGAATGAACTAAAAAAATTAAGAAAGGTTTATTTTTATGATATAGGCATTAGAAACGCCTTAATAAATAATTTTAATTCTTTGAATTTGAGACAGGATGTAGGCGCTTTATGGGAAAATTTTATGATTAGTGAAAGGATGAAATATAATCAGAATAACAATAAGAATGCTAATATTTATTTTTGGCGCACTCAAGACGGCAAGGAAATAGATTATTTAGAGGACACAAGTGGCAAATTAACTGGTTTTGAATTTAAGTGGGGCAAGGATAAGTTGAGAACACCAAAAATATTTTTAGAAACCTATACTGGGGCCAAGGTGGAATTAATTAATAAGGAGAACTATCAGCGATTTGTCGGTCTGTAATGTTAGGATTAGGCCATAAAAATTTGACAAGTATAAAAATATCTGATAATATTATACTTATTAAGTATTAAATTCTTGAAGTTTAAATATATGCTTTACCCGCGAAAAATTTTTAAATAGGCCTCATTTAAACAAAGACGAGGCGGATTTTGAGACCAACCGCTAGTACTGAGGTGGATTTGAAAGACAAAATTATTTGATGCCGCGATGCCTTGACAAACAGAATAGAATCTGTATAATTTCTATAGAATTGGTAAAATAAATATTAACTATAAACTTGGAGGCGAAAATGAAACGGACATTATTGTTTTTAGTCATTTGTATCACTTGTGCTGGGTTTTCACAGGAAGCAGGAATTTCCAAGCCGGAAAACCTGTTTAAGTGGGGGGACAAAATAAATCAAAAAACCGTTAGTTTCATTATAGTTTTAATTTTTAATAGAAATAGCCATTTTATATTAAATTTTATAAATAGACATAACCATAGTATAATGAATTTATGTTAATTGATAGAATTAAACCTTAAAACCCACACTCCCAGACTACTAGCAGATTAGAATAGTAGTCTTTTTTAATTGGGAAAGTTTTAATTGCTTGACAATTGGTATTTAGAAAATCAAGAGAAATATAACGGCCTAGTTCTAATAGTTGTCCTTGTTGA
>CAYNCE010000022.1:0-9619 GCA_964395855.1 uncultured Gammaproteobacteria bacterium
GATTGTTTTTGAATAAATTCTAAATTCTTTTCTAAACTTCCTTTCATCTCATCTTTGATTTTACCTATTTCATCGCGCATTTCTTTTAATTTATCATCTTGATTTACATCTTTATTTTCCTTCTTAGACAATATAAAAATAACTGCACCAAAACCAGCTAAAACTAGTATTATTAAGATTATTTGGAATAGGGTTGTCATATTTTTCTTTCTATTTTCTCTTCTTTAATAATTTCAATTATATCATTTTCTTGAACTTCATTAAAACCAGAAATTTTAAGTCCTGCTTCTTGGTTGATTAAAACTTCAGACACAATTTGTTTGGCTGATTGCAATTCAGTTAATTCAGCAATGCCAATTAAATTATTATTACGATATATCTTTAGTTTAGTTTTTGGAATAATTTTACCTTCAATTATTTTACCGCCTAATATTTGTCCATCTTTTTCAGTTCTAAATATTTTAAGCACTTGCATCTTGCCAATAATTTCACTTTTAATTTTAGGTTTTAAAATATCATTCATTTTGCCTTTTAGAAAATCAAGCAACTCATAAATAATTTTAGAAGTTTTAATTTCAATATTTTTATCGCGGGCAAGCAGTTCAGCTTGGCTGTTGGGGTTAACATTAAACCCAATTAATAAAGCGTCTTGTTTAACCGCGCGTTCAATATCAACTTCAGTAAAATCGCCTAATCCGCATTGAACCACATTTAAAATAATATCTGACTGTTGCAAATTTTCTAATGATTCCAAAATAGGTTCTTGAGAGCCAACTACATCGGTTTTAAGAATAATATTTATTTTTTGAATTTCTGGCTGGTTGTTTGTGTTTTGTGTGGGAGTTTTGGTTTCTGGCATGATTTTGGCAGTGCTAATTGTTTTATAACTTTTCTTTTTCTTAAGTTCTTTTTTAAAATGTTTAATATTGGTTACAACTTCTAAAATTTCACCAACTTCAGGAACTGATTTTAAGCCAATTATTTTAACTGGCATTGAAGGAGGAGCTGTTTCAACTATGTGGTTTTGCCAATCTTTCATAATTTTAATTTTGCCCAAAACATTGCCGATTTTAACTGCGTCTGATTTTTTTAAAGCGCCAGTCTGAATTAAAACTGTAGCAACTGGACCTTCGCCTTTGTCTAAATGGGATTCAATAATTGTTCCAACTGCCAGGCGATTTGGATTAGCTTTTATTTTTTCTTTTTCCATTTCATAAACTAAAAGCAAAGTATCAAGCAAGCCATCAATGTTTTGTTTTTCTTTGGCCGAAATTTCAGCGCAGATTGTCTTACCGCCCCAATCTTCAGGGGTTAAATTTAATTCAGCTAGCTCTGATTTAATTTTATCAATATTAGCTTCAGGTCTGTCAATTTTATTAATTGCCACGATAAAAGGCAAATGAGCTGAACGGATATGCGAAATAGATTCAATTGTTTGTGGCTGTATACCGTCATCAGCAGCGATTAATAAAATGACAATGTCAGCTACTTGCGCGCCTCTGGAACGCATAGCGGAAAATGCTTCATGGCCCGGAGTGTCAATGAAGGTGATTAGCTGATTATTTTTTTCAACTTGATAAGCGCCAATGTGCTGTGTAATTCCTCCAGCTTCACCTTCAACTACATTAGTTTCGCGAATCGCGTCAAGTAATTTGGTTTTACCATGGTCAACATGGCCCATAATGGTTACAATTGGCGGGCGGTAAGTTAAATTTTTTTCATCATCTTGTAAATATTCTTCACGCTTCTTTTTTTCCTGCAGTAGATTTATTTTTTCTCCTTCTGCTTTTTCAACTGTAAAACCCAAATCTTCAGCAATAATCGCAGCAGTTTCATAATCAATTTCCTGGTTTAAAGCCGCCATGACATTGTTTTTCATTAATTCTAAAATTAATTTTGTAACTGGAATATTCATTTGCTTGGCAAGGTCTTTAACTATGATTTTTCCACCTATATTTAGAACTCCCGCCTGCGCTTCCTGACTATCCTTTGACGCTCCGGCGGGCAAGTTCTTGTTTTCTTCAATAGTATTTGTTTTTGAATTTAAAACTTGATCTCGAACTTTAGCATTGTTTAATTTATCAATAATTTTGCGCGCAATGCGGTCATCAACTTGAATAGCTTTCATACCAATATCAAAACCAAGCTCAGGCAAGATTTCTCTGAGTTTTGGAGTGGGAATTCTAGTTTGTCTGGCAAGTTCTGTAATGTTCATAGTTTTAGCTCCTTTTTAATTTTAGCTTAAATTGGTATTTTGGTCAATGTTTTTGTTTGTTTGACATAAATTAAAATTCTAATTATTATTACTAATTATGCTTACACAACTCCAACAATTCCAAGAACTAATTAATAAAGCTAATAATGTTTTAATTTGCTTTAAAAAAGATTTTACCAATGATGGTGTGGCAGGCGCTTTAGGAATGAGTAATTTTTTAACTAAACAAAACAAAAAGCACTCTATTGTGTGCGCGGATTATAAAACTTTGCCAGAATTGGCTTGGTTGGACAAAAATGGTTTAATTGAAAACAAGATTACAAATTTGCGTCAGTTTATTATTTCTTTAGATTTAAAACATCGTAAAATTAATGAATTTTCTTATGATGTGCAAGATGATAAATTAAAAATATATATTTTGCCAGAGGAAAATATGTTTAAGTCAGATGATTTACAGACTAGTTCCTCAAATTATTATTTTGATTTAATTTTAACTTTGGATGCGCCAGATTTAGAATCTTTGGCAGAAATTTATTTAAATGCGCCTGAATTTTTTTTTGAAACGCCGATTATTAATATTGACCATCAAGCGCAAAATGAAAAGTATGGCCAGTTGAATTTAGTGGATTTAAATGCCAGTTCTGTATGTGAGGTTATATATAATGTAATTAATACATTAGATAATAAATATATTGATGAAGAACTAGCTACTTTATTGCTTGCTGGGATGATTAGCAAAACACAAAGTTTTAAATCTAATTTTGTTACGCCGCGCACACTTCAAACAGCTTCAAACTTAATTGCGTTTGGCGCTGACAGAGAAAAGATTATTAGTAATTTATATTTCACACGAAAGTTAAATGTGCTGAAATTGTGGGGTAGAGCGCTGGCGCGTTTGGAATATGATAAAAGTTTAAATTTGGTATGGGCCAGTGTGCCGTATTCTGATTTTATAAAGAGTGACGCAAATGAAAAAGATATCAAGGGTTTGGTTGAGGAAATGATAATTAACTCGCCCGAAGCTGAAATAATGCTCTTGGTTTATGAAAAGAAAGACGCTAAGATTGGTGTAGAATTTTGGACAAATGAAAAATATGACGCGCGCCAGATTTTAGGCGATTTAGGCGCTCGCGGCACTAAAACTTTTGTTAGTTTTGAAGTAGAGAATAAGAATTTGAATGAAGTTGAAAGTGAGGTAATAAGTGAAATTAGAGAAAAAATTCAGTAGCAAACCTAGCCCTTTAATGCTACAATTAAATTATGTATGAAACACAAAAATTTATTTTAAAGACTTTAGCTTGGTTTGATATGTTTAGTTATCCATTGAAATTAGGAGAGATAGAAAAATATTTATTAGTTGATAATTTGAGCAAGAAGGCTCCAAGCAGGGGCTTGGAGCCAACGATTATTGATTTGGTTAGACAGGGAAAGATTAGTAAAAAAGATAAATTTTATTTTTTACCTAATCGGGAAGAAATTATTGAGATTAGAAAGCAGAGAAGAGAAATTTCGTTAGAGAAAATAAAAAGAGCAAGAATTGCTGTTAAGTTTTTGAGCATTTTACCATTTGTTAAAATGGTTGCAGTGTGCAATGTGTTAGGATATTTTAATGCAAAAGATAATAGTGATATTGATTTTTTAATAATAACTTCAGTAAATAGAATTTGGACAGCAAGGTTTTTTGCTACTGGTTTTTTTAAAGTTTTAAACCTAAGACCAACCAAAAGAAAAACTAAAAATAGATTTTGTTTTTCTTTTTATGTGACTCAAGATAATTTAGATTTAAAAAATATAGCTTTAGAAAACGATGTCTATTTTTATTTTTGGTTAAGTCAACTTTTATTAATTTATGATCAAGATGATTATTTTAATAAATTAGTTAGAGAAAATCAGTGGGTACAAAATTTTTTAATTAATTTTAATAAAATATATAAAGAGCAAGATTATAAAAAATATGAGATTAAGCCATTATGTGCAAAATTTAAAAAAATGTTAGAAAAAAGATTTTTTAATTCTTGTGAAAATTTTTTAAAAAAATGGCAAAAAATTTGGATGCCTAAAAAAATAATAGATTTAGCAAATGATAATATTGGCGTGATCATTAGTGATAAAATTTTAAAATTTCATTTAAATGATAAAAGGTTTGAATTTATAAAGAAATGGGAGGAAAAAATAATTCAATTAAATTTAAAACATTAATTGTTTTTGTTTAATGGATTCTCTATAAATATAAAATCTTCTTAAAATTATTAAAGTTGGCCATTTAGTAAAAAATATTTTTAAATCTTTTTTTCCGCGCATTAAATATCTAATAAGCAGAATTGGAATTAAAATAGGCATTGTTAAAAAATAAATATAATCTTCAGGATTAATAATTGTTTTAAATAAAATTTTTGGTTTAAAATGTAAATAATGGTGTGGATATTTTTTCTTTAAAATTGGCCAAACAGAAGGATTGATTGCTGAACTTAAAAGTGAATTTACAGTCCAATTCATTTTTTGATGACAAACAATTGCATTATTTTCGCGAGCATAATTTAAATTGTTAGATATCGCCCGAATAGCTAAATCAGTATCTTCGTTTGTTATAAAGTAGGGATCAAAAAAACCTATTTTATCAAAAACATTTTTTCGGAAAGCAATATTGCCTGCCATTGGCCAATTTGCATTGATGTTGTTTACTAATCTTTCCGGAAAGTAACCCTGATAATTTTTATGAATGTAAAAAGTTTGACCAATTATAAAATCAATTTTTTGGTTATTAAATTTGCATAATAAATTATTAAGCCAATTTTTGTCTACGACACAATCAGCATCTGTAAAAGCAATTATTTTATATTGAGCCTTTTTAATCCCTGAATTTCGCGCTTCAGCAATACCTAAATTTTTTGAATGATGAATAAACGCAATTTTTGAATTATGGAGTTTTTTTAAATATTCCTGTGTTCCATCTGTTGAGCCATCATTAACAATAATTATCTCATAATTTTTGTAATTTAAATTTAACAAAGAAGCTAGACATTTTTTTAAATAAGCTAGGTGATTAAAAGTCGGCACTATAATTGAGCAGTTAATATTATTCATAAATTAAGTTTAACATTGTTTTGATAAAAATAATAATTTAAAATTTATTAACCCCCTCTTAGTCTCCCCCTTGAAAAGGGGGAGAGACCCTATCAACTGGCAAGAAAAAATACTAAAAAAAATTCAGCTTTGGTATATGCCGCAGGAATTAAAAAACGCATCTCAACAAAATAATAATAAAGTTATTATTAATGATAAAATGTTAAAGTTTCATTTAAAAGATAAAAGGCAAGAGGATTTTGAAAAATGGGAAAGCAGTCTTAGCGTCAGCTAATTGCAGTTAATTTTCTTCTGCGGATGGCCTACCTTACCGGACCAACCGATCTCTTATAAACCCGTCCTCGTGCGAAAATTAACTACAATTAGCTTACTTGTGTATTTTATGAAAAATAAACTAAACAAAACCATTGAGTATCTATTATATTTGTTTGTTTTTTTAATTCCATGGCAAACACGGTGGATTATTTGGGACACAAAAATTAATGGACAAGTTTGGGAATATGGCAGAATTTGTCTATATGCTTTTGATGTAGTATTTGTTATTTTATTAATTTTATTTTTAATATCAAATATCAAATATCAAGTATTTAGGCGGAAAAATATTTTGCTTGCTACTTGCTACTTGCTACTTGTTATTTTAAATTTTATTATTTCTGATGATAAGCTATTAAGCTTTTATTGGCTATTGCGAATTTTGCAGGGAATTTTATTAATTTGGTTAATTTCTAAAATAAATTTTTCAAAAATTAAGCTAGTAATGAGTTTTGTAATTTCAATGGCTTTGTCAGCAGGTTTGGGAATTTATCAATTTTTAACTCAATCGGCTTTTGCTTCAAAATGGCTGGGATTAGCTAGCCATTCAGCTAGCGCGCTGGGTGATAGTGTGGTAGAACTTGCAAATGAAAGATGGCTGCGCGCGTATGGCTCATTTCCTCATCCAAATATCTTAGCCGGATTTATAATAATAGCAATTATTTTGTGTTTATGGCTTTTAAATAAAAATACAAGAATAAATTATTTATTGTTATCTGTTAGTTGTTATCTGTTAATTGTTGGTTTATTTTTCACTTTTTCCCGGGCTGGCTGGATAGCATTTGGAATTATTATTTTATTGGTTTGTTATCTTGCTGTAAGAGATAAAATCAAATTATATGATACTTGCTACATGATACTTGTTACATGTTTATTAGTTTTTAGTTTGTCAATAATTTATTTCCCATTAGTTCAAACCCGCATTCAAGGTTCTGCTAGATTAGAAGTTGCGTCTAATACTGAACGCATAAATAATTTAGAGCAATCTTTTGAGATTATAAAAAATAATTTATGGCTTGGGACTGGGGTAGGGAATTATACTGTTGAATTGCAAAAAACTTACCCAAACCAGCCCGCATACTTTTACCAGCCAGTTCATAATGTATATTTATTGGTTTTGGCAGAGTTGGGAATTGTTGGAGTTTTGTTGATTGTTATTTTTTTATTTTATTTTATAAAAAGCTATTCTATAAAATTTACTGATTACTGGTTACTGATTATTGGTTACTTTTTCTTTTTTGACCATTTTTGGTGGACTTTGCCAAGCGGGGTTATTCTAGTGTTTTTATTGGTTTTTAGCGCTCTTGACAAGGGAGCGCCAGAGATGTAAGATAAAATAATAATTAATTCCTAAAGGGATAAAACCTATGAACTTAAAACCACTTACAGATCACTTAATTGTGAAACCTCTTGTTAAAGAGGAAAAGTTTGGCATTGTTTTACCAGAAGATGCCAAAGAAAAAGCAGAAAAAGGCCAAGTTGTTGCTGTTGGACCAGGGCGTATTTTAGATAATGGTCAGCGTCTTGAAATGAGTATAAAAGTCGGCGATAATATTATGTTTAAAAAATATGCTCCTGAAGAAATAAAGGTAGAAGATGAGGAGTATTTTGTATTAAGCGAAAGTGACGTAATTGCAATTATTAATCCCTAAAGGGATAAAAAATTTTATGGCAAAACAAATTATATTTGATGAAAAAGCTCGTCTAGCAATTAAAAACGGTGTTGACCAGTTGGCTAACGCTGTAAAAGTAACTTTAGGACCAAAAGGCCGAAATGTTGTAATTGGTGAATCTTTTGGTCCGCCAACTGTAACAAAAGATGGAGTAACAGTTGCAAAAGAAATTGAACTTGAAGATAAATATGAAGCTATTGGCGCTGAAATGGTTAAAGAAGTAGCCACTAAAACTAATGAGGTGGCTGGTGATGGAACCACCACAGCAACTTTGTTAGCTCAAAGTATTTTAACTCAAGGATTAAAAAATGTAACTGCCGGAGCTGACCCAATGGCTATTCGTCGCGGGATTGAAAAAGGTGTGCAGGCTATTGTTAATGAATTAAAAGAAAATATTTCTAAACCAGTTCAGGGCAGAGAAGATATTGCGCATGTGGCTTCAATTTCTGCAAATGATCGTGAGATTGGTGATTTGATTGCTGAAGTAATGGACGAGGTTGGCAAGGATGGAGTAATTACTGTTGAAGATTCACAAGAGTTTGGTTTGAAAAAAGAAATTGTGGAAGGAATGCAGTTTGACCAAGGTTATGTTTCACCTTATATGATTACTGACGCCAGTCGTATGGAAGCAGTAATGGAAAACCCATACATTTTAGTAACTGACCAAAAAATTTCTTCAGTTGAAGATATCCGTCCGTTATTAGAAAAATTGGTCCAGACTGGTAAAAAAGATTTAGTTATCATTGCTGATGAAATTGAAGGTGTGGCATTAACAACTTTAGTTTTAAATAAATTACAAGGTGTGTTCAATGCTTTAGCCATTAAATCCCCTGGTTTTGGAGATCGCAAGAAAGAAATGCTGCATGATATTGCTGTTTTAATCGGAGCAAGAGTTATTTCAGAAGAAGTTGGTTTAAAGTTAGAAAATGTTGGTATAAATGATCTGGGCCAAGCGCGTAAGATTGTGTCAACTAAAGATAACACAACTTTGATTGAAGGCAAAGGTGATGAAAATGAAATTAAAACTCGTATAGAGCAAATTAAAGCTCAGCTTAAAAACACAACTTCTGATTTTGATAAAGAAAAAATGCAAGAACGTTTAGGCAAATTAGGCGGTGGAGTGGCTATTTTGAAAGTTGGCGCTGCTACTGAAACTGAGATGAAAGAAAAAAAGCATAGAATTGAAGATGCTTTGTCAGCAACACGCGCCGCAGTTGAAGAAGGTATTGTGGTTGGTGGGGGAGTGGCTTTATTGCGCGCCCTTCCAGCTTTGCAGAATATAGAAGTTCCAGATGAAGAAAAAATTGGTTTGCAGATTTTAAAACGCGCGCTTGAAGAACCAGTTAAACAGATTGCTCTGAACGCTGGCAAGGATGGTTCAGTCGTGGTTGCGGAAATTAAAAAACGCGAAGGCAATTTTGGTTATAACGCGGAAAAAAATTCTTATGAAGATTTAGTTGAGTCAGGCATTATTGACCCAACTAAAGTTACCCGTTCTGCATTGCAGAACGCGGCTTCAATTGCTGGTTTGATTTTAAGTACTGAAGCTGTTGTAGCAGAGTTGCCAGAAAAGGAAGATAAACACGGGCATAACCATGGTATGAATCCGGGAATGATGGGCATGTAAAATAGAATTTAGAATTTAGAATTAAGCAAAAGCGACCTTTGGTCGTTTTTGCATTTTAATAATTTTAATGTTATAATATATTTATGCAAGAAATACATCGTCCACAATCATCCCGAGAACTTGGGATTCGGGATGCAAGACTACGACAGCGATTAACTAATATTGAACAGCCAGTAATGCAGTCTAAAAAATCTGGGGAAGAAAGAAAGGTTATAAAATCAGCCGGTATTATTTTAGTTCTTATAATTTTAATTGCAGGTATTTGGTGGCTGATTGCGCAAAATCAAAAATATACTTCAAATAACTGGCAAGCAGTTTTTTTGTCTGATGGTCAGGTTTATTTTGGCAAAATTATTAAAGAGGATAAGCAGAATTTAATTTTAGAAAATATTTATTATTTGAGTGAAAAAGGGTCTTTACAGCAAGGCGAAAATAATATAAACAAAATTGGGCAAGATGTGTCTTTAATAAAACTTGGAACAGAGTTGCACGGACCTCAGGATCAAATGCGAATTAATAGATATCATATTTTGTTTGTTGAAGAGTTAAGAGATAATTCTAAAATTGTGAGCGCTATTAAAGATTATATAGCAAAATAATAATAAAAATTAGGGTGTGCATAATTATCTAAATTTAATATAAAAAGCTATTTTATTTGACTAATATTAGTTAAATATCGGAAAAACAGCATTGACAAATGCTGTTTTT
>CAYNCE010000023.1:0-9483 GCA_964395855.1 uncultured Gammaproteobacteria bacterium
ATCCTTGATGGCTGGGGAATTTATCAAGATTATAATGGAAACGCAATTACGCAGGCAAAAACTCCGGTGTATGATTTATTGTGGAAAAATTATCCGCATACTCAATTAGTCGCGCACGGTAAAGCCGTGGGCCTGCCTGCAACTCAAGACGGTAACTCAGAATCTGGACATTTGAATCTGGGCGCTGGTCGTATTGTAGAACAAGATACAGTTGTTATTTCCAAAGCAATAAATACAGGTGTATTCTTCAAGAATACCGCTTTAAAAGATACAGTAGAGCATATTAAAAAGCACAAAAGCAATGTGCATTTAATTGGTTTATTGTCTGGTTGGCAGTCAGCTCATTCTGACCCAGACCATCTTTTAGCTTTATTAACTTTTTATCGTCAGCAGAGTGTTAAGGATGTTTACATTCATCTTTTTACTGATGGACGGGATTCATTTAAATATGGAGCTTTAAAATTTTTAGAAAAATTAGAAAAACAAATGAAAAATAATGAAAAAATAGCTTCAATTTCCGGCCGTTATTATGCGATGGATAGAAAAAAGAAATGGGGAAGAATTGAAAAAATTTATAATTTAATGGTTTTAGGCACGGCAAAACATTATTCAAAAGATGCGAAACAAGCAATTCAACAAGCTTATGATAGGGGAGAAACAGATGAATTTATTGCGCCAACTGTAATTGCGAAAAATAATAATATTTCAGTTGCAAAAATTAAAAATAATGATGCAGTTGTTTTTTTTAATTTAAGATCTGATCGTGCGCGTGAATTAACAAAAGCATTTGCGCAAAAAGATTTTAATAGAAAAAATCCAGGTTCTTTTAAACGAAAGAAAACATTAAAAGACTTACTTTTTGTAGCTATGACAGATTTTGGTCCGGATCTTGATAGTATTTTATCAGCTTTTCCATCTGAAGATATTAAGCAAACTTTGCCTATGGCGTTAGCAGATTTGCGCCAGCTTTATATTTCAGAAAATGAGAAATACGCCCATGTGACTTACTTTTTTAATGGCGGTTATGCTGATCCAGTGGGCAATGAAAATCGCTTAATGATTCCTTCAGTTGATGTGTCGCATTATGATTTAAAGCCTGAAATGTCTGCTAATGAAGTTGCGGATAAAATTATAGGATTTTTAGAAAAAGATAAATATGATTTTGTTACAGTTAATTTTGCCAATCCAGATATGGTTGGTCACACAGGTAATTTAGCAGCCGGCATCCAAGCTTGCCAAGTGGTTGATAAAAATTTAGGCAAATTATTGAAAATTATTCAGAATAAAAAAGGTGTTTTAATTTTAACTTCTGACCACGGCAATATTGAAGAAATGATTGATCAAAAAACAGGTGAAGTTGACACACAGCATTCAAATTACCCGGTGCCTTTTATAATCGCAGATTTCAGAGATAATGCAAAAGATTATAGATTAAGAGAAGGAGGAGTTTTGGGCAGTGTCGCGCCTACAATTTTGGATTTAATGAATCGTGAAATTCCAAAAGAGATGACAGAAAAATCATTGATAAATTAGAAACAGTGTGTCATCCCGAACGACCTTTAGGGTCGTTAGGAGTGATGGGATCCAGTGGAATAAAGACCAGTGTTATTCTACGGGATCCCATCGCCTTGACCCAATCCTAAAAAGTCCTATCAAGACTCGGGATGACAAAAAAACTATGTCAAATCAAAATGAACAAAATTTAACTCCCAAGCGTCCAAAGCCAGTAGTTCTTATTATCCTAGATGGTTGGGGTATTGCGCCAAATTCAGTGGGGAATGCTATTAGTCAAGCCAAGACTCCAAATTTTGACAAATATTGCCAAGAATATTTTTGCGCTGCTTTGCAGGCTTCTGGCGAAGCAGTCGGACTGTTGTTTAATGAAATGGGCAATTCAGAGGTTGGGCATTTGAATTTGGGAGCAGGTAGAATCATTTATCAAAATCTGCCTAAAATTAATAAATCAATCACTGACAAGAGTTTTTTCAGCAATCCTATTTTTTTAAATGCTTGTAAAAATGTTAATCAAAAATCCAGCGCTTTGCATCTGATTGGTTTGCTTTCAACTGGTGGTGTGCATGCCTCTGTTAATCATTTGTATGCTTTGCTTGAACTTGCCAAGCAGCAAAAAGTTAAAAATGTTTTTGCGCATGTAATTTTGGATGGTCGTGATATGGATTATAATTCTGGTTTGGGTTTAGTAAGTGAACTGCTACAGAAAATAAAAAATTTAGGCATTGGGAATATCGCCAGCGTGTGCGGTCGTTGGTGGGCAATGGATCGTGATAACCGCTGGGGTAGAATTGAAAAAGCGTATAATGCGATGGTTAATGGAGAATCAAAAAATAAAAGTATAAATCCAATTGAAGCAATTAAAAAATCTTATGCTCAAAAAATTTATGATGAAGAATTTTATCCAACTGTAATTATTAATAATGATAGCCAGCCGATTGCTAAAATTCAAAATAGTGATTCAGTTATTTTTGCCAATTATAGAGCTGACCGAGGACGACAGTTAAGCAAGGCTTTTGTTTTGCCAAGTTTTGATAAATTTGAGCGCGGCGCTTATCTAAAAGATTTGTATTTTGCCACTATGACTCAATATGATAAAGATTTACCAATTGAAGTGGCTTATCCGCCTGAAACCATTAAAAATTCTTTGGCAGAAATTTTAAGTAAAAATAATTTAAAGCAGTTACATATTGCTGAAACAGAAAAATACGCGCATGTGACATATTTTTTTAATGGAGGAGTTGAAGAAAAATTTTCAGGCGAGGAGCATGTTTTAATCCCTTCGCCTGCAGTTGAAAATTATGCGCAAACACCAAAAATGTCAGCGTTGAAAATCAAAGATAATGTTTTAAAAGAATTATCTGCAAATAAATATGATTTTATTGTGATTAATTTTGCTAATCCAGATATGATTGCGCACACTGGGGATTTGTCCGCATCAATTAAGGCATTAGAATTTATTGACGAATGTTTAGGAGAAATTTCTGAAGCTGTCTTATCTTTGAACGGTGTCTGTTTAATTACAGCTGATCATGGCAATGCTGAAGAAATTATTAATCCACAGAGCGGAGAAATTAACAAAGAGCATTCAATCACGCCAGTCCCTTTTATTTTAATTGATAAAAAGCATGAAAATTCTGAGCGTTTAGGTGAAGGCATTAAACTTGAATTACTTACTCCTTCGGGCGTGTTGGCAGATGTTGCTCCAACGATTTTAAAGATAATGAATATTGAGCAACCAGAAGAAATGGCAGGAAGGAGTTTAATTTAGTCATTACCTTTAACTAACAATTTTTTATGTTCCTAATTATCGGCTTGGGCAACCCAGGTCTAAAATACAAAAAAACCAGACATAACGCAGGTTTTCAAGCTGTAAATTTTTTAATTGGAAAAGAAAAATGGACTAAAGACAAAAAAACTAATTCAAAAATTATTAAAACAGAAAAATATATTGTAGCCAAACCACAAACTTTTATGAATAATTCCGGCCAAGCAGTTAGGAGTTTGATGGATTATTATAAAATAAAAAATATTATAATAATCTACGATGAACTAGATTTATCTTTTGGTGAAATTCGTGTCCGTGATAAAGGCTCTTCTGCTGGGCATAATGGAATTAAGTCAATTATTGAACATCTTGGCACAGAAAATTTTTGGAGGATAAGAGTTGGTATAGCAAATGAGTATAAAGAAAAAATGCCAGCAGATAAATTTGTATTAAAAAAATTTTCACGAATAGAACAGAAAGAATTACAAAATAAAATTTTGCCAGATGTAATTAGTAGAATTGAAGAGATAGTTTAGAAATTTTATAATTTTTAAATTCTTTCTACTACAATTTTTACAGGTGTGCCATCAAATTTAAATTTTTTGCGTAAATTATTTTCTAAATATCTTAAATATGATTCTGGGATTTTAGCAACATTGGTTACATTAATTTCAAACACTGGCGGGTTAGTATCTTTCTGATTCGCTTTAGAGATAAAGGCGCGTATTTTTTTAAGTGAACCTTTTTTCCGCGGTTGGAGCGGCGGCGACATTTTTTTCATTAAATATTTGACAAACTCATTTAATTCTTTTGGATCAATTTCTTTGTCTCTCACTTTTTTAGTGTCTAATATTAATTGTAATATTTTATGTGTATTTTTGCCAGACATGGCAGAAGTAAAAATAATTGGCGCCCAAGTCAAAAAAGGAAAGAATTTTTGAATATAAAGAGTTAATTCTTTACTTGTATTTTTATCTATTTCTAATAAATCATATTTATTGGCCACAAAAATAACACTTACACCTGAGTCAATAATTAAACCAGCTAACTGAGCGTCTTGCGCTGACAGCGATTGCGAAATGTCCAGTGTAAACAAAGCAATGTCTGATTTTTTTAATGCTTTAACACTCATTGTAATGCCAGCGCTTTCTAAAGTGTGCGCCTTAACTTTTGATTTACGGCGGATGCCTGCTGTATCAACTAATTCAATTGTATTGTTTTTATGATTTAAAATCGTATCTTGCGGTTCGCGTGTAGTATGAGGAATATCTGAAACAATTACTCTTTCTTCTCCTAAAATTTTATTTAGAAGGGAAGACTTGCCTACATTTGGTTTCCCAATAATGCTAACTTTTATTTTTGTGTTGTAGGGACAAGTCTTAGACTTGTCCGATTGGACAGGTTTTAAACCTGTCCTTTTATTTTTGCGCAGTTTTAATTTTTTAATCACCTCATCTAATAAATCGCCAATCCCAACTCCACTGGTTGCGGCAATGCCTAATACTTTTCCTAGACCAAGTTTTTTAAATTCTTCAGACGCAAATAATTTTTTATTATCTATTTTATTGGCAATCAATATAAAAGGTTTTTTAGATTTTTTAACTAATTGCGCAATCAATCTATCATCTTTTAAAATTCCATCTTTAGCATCAACTAAAAATAAAACCAAATCTGCTTTTTTTATGATATCTCTGGCTTTCTTT
Source organism: uncultured Gammaproteobacteria bacterium (assembly GCA_964395855.1). Classification (GTDB taxonomy): domain Bacteria; phylum Patescibacteriota; class Patescibacteriia; order UBA2196; family UBA2196; genus CAYNCE01. Next base: position 4,984 of record CAYNCE010000023.1, read on the forward strand.
TCCACTTGAAAACTTATCCCGCCTTCGCTCTCTAATAACTCTTTATCGCTCCGGCGGGCAAGTTTCTGTGTTTTTGTTTCAAAAAGGCCTCCTGTATCCACAACTTCAAATTCTTTTCCACACCATTCACATACGCCAAAATTCAGGTCACGAGTTGTGCCTGCAATGTTTGAGACTAATGCTTTGTGTTGTTCAATCAATTTATTAAATAAAGTTGATTTCCCAACATTTGTTCTGCCAATGATTGCGACTTGTTTCATAAAATTATTTTGTATTACTTTATTCCTCTATTTTTTCTTCCTCAGGATTTTTTGGTTCGCTCGGAACAGCCTCGGGTAATTCTTTTGAGCCTAAAACCACAACAAACTCTGCTTTATCATAATTCTCAATATTTTCTTTATTAATAAATTCAGGAATGAATTTTGTTACATTTGCGTCAAGCCCGTTTTTTAAAATCTCTAAAGCATCTTTATTGTATTCATCTTTAATTTTATAAATCACAGTTTTTTCATAAGTTTGTTGCGGTGAGTTTTGAGTTGACAAAACTTTAAAACCTAAATCCTGAAGATATCCTTCAGTTTCCATTGCCCAACCCTCAATCTTAGTTCCGTTCAAAATAATTACATTTACTGGTTTTATACTTTGGTCTTTTAGAATAAAAATATTTTTAATCAGAGTGCGGATTTCATTTAAGTTTCCAGTGCGAGGTAAAAGCACATAAGCGCCATCTTCTGTATAAGCATCGCGCAACAAGCCACTAGTTGTGTTATCCAAAACTAAGCGTTTGATATTATCAGGATTTATATTTTGCGCTGTTTTTAAAAAGTGCGGAATCTCAGTTAATTCAATATTGGTTTGAATATGGCCACTTAAAGTGTTTATTAAATTATAAATTTTTTGTGGCGAAGTTAATGTGCCAAAACTGAAAAATTTGTCTTTTAAAGCTAAAATAATTTTTTGCTGGCGCGCGGCTCGGGCAAAATCTGAACCTTCCCCATTATTACCATGACGCGAGCGCGCAAATTTTAAAGCCGTGTCTCCATCCATCATCTGACAACCAGCATCAAAAGTTACAGTTTGATATTCGTGGTCATCTGTTGGATAAAATTGGTCTTCAAAACCACGATCCAGACAAACCTTAATACCGTTTAAATCGTTAATTATTTTTTCAAAAGCATTAAAATCAATTCGCGCCCAATAATGAATTGGCACATCAAAAGTATCTGCTAAAATTTTAGTCGCATAAGCTGACCCGCCGTCTGGATAATTGTTGGTTTCGCCAATTGAATTTGCTGTATTGATTTTTAACCAGCCATTATCTTCAATTTGTGTATAAAAATCACGCGGGATTGAAATTAAAGCTACGTCATTAGTAGAAAGTTTTAAAGAGCCAAAAATGATTGTGTCAGTTAAGTATGGTCCGTCGTGGCCCACACCGCCTTGCCCAAGCAGTAAAAAATTAATGCGGTCATCTAATTCGCCTTGCAGTTTTTCCATTCCCATAATTTGTCTGAACTGTTTGATGACTGGTAAACGCCCAATTCCGCCTAAAACAGAATTGTGTGAGAAAATAACAGTATAAGAAAAGATTGATAGCGCGATAACTGTAACTAGAAAAATAAAAAAGACAATTTTAAAAAACCGCCAAAATTTATTTTTTGGACGCGTTTGATAATTAAAATTATTTTGGGGATAATAATCAGACATAAATTTACTTATAAATTATACCATTTTAATCATTTGCGTCAATTTATTTTTTATGATATGATGTGTATAAGTTGTTTAAAATTTAGCTAAGTTTAAGGTGAAAAAATAATATGCAACAAGAAAAACAAAATTTAGAATTTCCACAGGCGCCAGAAGGCAGGCCAAGTTTTGAAGCGCCAAGTAAAAAGCAAGAGGCAGTGGATTCTCTTAAAACTTTTATTTGGGAAACTGTCAAAATTATTATAATTTCATTAATTATTATAATACCTGTTCGTTATTATTTAATTCAGCCGTTTTATGTAAGCGGCGCGTCAATGGAACCAAATTTTTATGACCACGAATATTTAATCATTGATGAAATTTCTTATCGTTTTAATGAGCCGCAGAGAGGCGATATTATTGTTTTTAAATATCCAAAAAACCCAAGTGACTATTTTATTAAACGCGTTATTGGTTTGCCTGGTGAAAAAATTACAATTGCCAGCAATAAAATCACAGTTGCTAACGCGGAAAATCCTGGTGGTTTTATTTTAGACGAAAGTCTATATTTGCCAGCTAATACTCCAACACCTAATGATATCAATATTACTTTAGGTCAGGATGAATATTTTGTGCTGGGTGATAACCGCACATCATCTTTAGATTCTAGAACTTTTGGACCAATTACAAGATCAGACATTATTGGAAGAACTTGGGTGCGTGGCTGGCCGTTGAATCAATTTACAGTGTTTGAAAGACCAGAATATTAATTTTATGTCTAGAAAAAAATTAAATAAATCAAAATTTAAATATCAGACTCTCCGCGGTTTTAAAGATATTTTGCCAGAACATCAAAAGTTTTGGGATTTTGTATTGAAAAATATTAAAGAAACTGCTGAAGATTATAGTTATCAAAAAATTGATACTCCGATTTTAGAAAATGCGGCTTTATTTGAACACACAGTTGGCAAGGAAACTGATGTAGTGGCTAAAGAAATGTTCACTTTTGAAGATAAGGGCGGAGAAAGAGTAACATTGCGTCCTGAAATGACTGCCTCGGTCGCGCGCGCGTATATTGAACACGGAATGTTGAGTTGGCCTCAGCCAGTCAAACTTTGGTCCTGGGGGCCGGTTTTCCGTTACGATAAACCGCAGGCTGGGCGCTATCGTCAGTTTAATCAATTTAATTTTGAAGTAATTGGTTCAGATGCTTCAGATATTGACGCGCAAGTTATTATAATGGCGAGTGAATTATACAAATCATTAGGTATAGAAATTGAAGTTCAGATCAACAGCATTGGCTGTCCAGAATGCAGAAAAGAATATATTAAATTATTAAAAAAATATTTGCGTGGACAGAAAATGTGCTCTACTTGCCAGGAACGCGCGATTAAAAATCCATTGCGTGTTTTGGATTGTAAAGAAGAGAAATGTGAAGAAAATTTAGCAGAAGCTCCGCAGATTATTGACAGTTTATGTGAAGAATGCAAAAACCATTTTGTTAAAGTTTTGGAAATTTTGGATGATAGCGAAGTTATTTATAATTTAAATCCATTTTTAGTGCGCGGTTTGGATTATTACAACCGCACAACTTTTGAATTTTATGCGATTGGTGACGAGCAAGCTAGTCAGGGCGCTTTGGGCGGAGGCGGTCGCTACGATTATTTAATTGAACAGTTGGGCGGGCGGCCTGCTCCGGCTGTGGGTTTTGCTGGTGGTATGGAAAGAGCAATTTTAAAAATCAAAGAAAGTGGGCGTGAAATTAGAAGTGAAACTCAGGGTGATGTATTTATTGCTCAACTTGGTGATGATGCCAAGAAAAAATGCGTTAAACTTTTTAAAGATTTGCGCAAGGAAAGTATTAAAGTTAAAGAAGCTTTTTCTAAAAAAGGATTAACTGATCAATTAGAAATTGCCAATAAAATGAAAGTGCGCTACGCATTAATTTTAGGTCAAAAAGAAATCATGGATGACACAATTATCATTCGTGATATGGATTCGGGCATTCAAGAAATTATAGCTTTTGACAGAATTATTTCTGAAATTAAAAAAAGATTATTAGGAAATACCGATGTTAAGATTTATAGTAATGAAGATAATAAGTCCTAAATTATAATTTCTAATTATGTTTGAAATTAAAAAACAATCAAAAATATCACTTGCTCGTCTAGGGCAACTAAAAACAAATCATGGAGTCATCGAGACGCCTTTTTTTATGCCTATTGGAACCAAAGCATCAGTTAAATCTTTGGATTCTCAGGATATAAAAAATCTAGGCGCGCAAATTGTTTTGTCTAATACTTATCATTTATATTTACAGCCGGGTTTAAAAATTTTGCGGAAATTTAAAGGTTTGCATAATTTTATGAATTGGAATGGACCGATTTTAACTGATTCAGGAGGGTACCAAGTCTTTAGCTTGGGTAAAATGAGAACTATAAAAAATAATGGCGTAGAATTTTGTTCTTTTCTTGATGGCTTAAAGCATCTTTTTACCCCAGAAAAAGTTCAAGAAATTCAAGATATTATCGGTTCTGACATTAAAATGGTTTTAGATGTATGTTCGCCTTATCCTTGCTCTAAAAAACAAGCCAATCAGGATATGGCATTAACACATCTTTGGGCAGAGCGGGCTTTAAAATATCATAAAAAGTCAAAGTCTAATCAAATGCTTTTTGGTATTGTTCAAGGATCAACTTTTAAAGATTTGCGTTTAAAATCCGTAAAATTTTTGAGTAAATTAAATTTTGGTGGTTTGGCAATTGGTGGTTTGGCAGTAGGTGAGAGCAATGAAAAATTATATCAAGTTTTAGA
>CAYNCE010000024.1:0-4109 GCA_964395855.1 uncultured Gammaproteobacteria bacterium
TTTTTTAAACAAAAGAACGCGCCATGGCGCGTTCCTACAATAAAATCTCGGACAGGTCACAGACCTGTCCCTACAAAATTACAATCTATTCTTTTTCTTTCACCTCAAACTCTTTTTCAAAATCACATTCTTTTTTAGAACATTTGATTTTGCCTTTACCGCCTTGAACCATTAAACTCTTGCATTTCTCGCATTTCATTCCCTGTCCTTTATTTTCTGGATCTTCAACTGGTTGTGACCAAACCGCAAACTTACAATCAGGGTAACGGTTGCAAGCGTAAAATGTTCTGCGTGAACGCGTACGACGCGCAACCATTTCACCTTTGCCACATTCAAAACATTTCACACCAGTGCCAAAATCCAATGGCTTAGTGTTTTTACATTTTGGAAAACCAGAACATGCTAAAAATTTGCCAAACTTTCCTTCTTTAATAACCATTGCTTCTCCACATTTTTCACAAACCTCATCTGATTTTTCATCAGGTTTTTTCCCGACGTTAAGTCGGGATCCCGACTTAACGTCGGGATTTCCTCCTTCTTCTTCCCCATTTTTAGCTACTTCTTTTTTCAATGACTTAATGTTGCGACATTTTGGGAAACCAGAGCAAGCTAAAAATTTGCCATACCGTCCTATTTTCACAATCATTGGCTCTCCACATTTTTCACAAACTTCATCTGATTCTTCATTGATTAAATCATCTTTTTTAACCTCATCATATTTTTTAGTTAAGTTGTTTTTAAAAGGCATATAAAATTCTTTAATTATTGGGACCCATTTTATTTTTCCATCTGCAATCTCATCCAAATCATTTTCCATTTTTGCTGTAAATTCATAATCAACAATTTCTGAAAAATGTTTAACTAGCAAATCACTAACAACAAACGCAATATCTTGAGGAATTAAACGCCGATTTTCTTTATGAATATAGCCACGATTTTCAATTGTAGAAATTGTTGGCGCGTAAGTTGATGGTCGTCCAATTCCTAACTCTTCCATTTTTTTAATTAATCCAGCTTCAGAAAATCTTGCTAACGGTTCTGTAAAATGCTGTAAAGCGTCTAGTTTTTCTAAATCTAGTTTATCATTTTTTTCTAAATCTGGCAAAATATTTTCTTGAACGCTAGATGGATAAATTTTTAAAAAACCATCAAACTCAATAATTGAACCATTGGCGCGGAAAGTATATTTCTTATCTTTTGCTTGAGCTAAAATATCAACACTGGTTGCATCCAACTTGGCTTCTGGCATTTGACTGGCAATTGTGCGCTTCCAAATTAAATTATAAAGTTTAAATTGATTTTCTTTTAAAAATTGCTTAACATCTTCAGGTCTGAGACGAATATCAGTTGGGCGAATAGCTTCGTGAGCTTCTTGAGCATTTTTTGACTTTGCTTTATATTTTCTTGGCGCGCTTAAAACATATTTAGCTCCAAATTCTGATTTAATAAAATTTTGTGTGTCAGTGAGAAAAGAATCTGCTAGATTAACAGAATCAGTTCTCATATATGTAATTAAACCAGTAGCGCCTGCTGTGCCCATTTCTACACCTTCATACAAACTTTGCGCCATAAACATTGTTTGTTTAGATGAAAAACCTAATTTGCGGTTAGCTTCTTGCTGTAAAGTAGAAGTAATAAATGGAGCTGGTGGTTGTCGTTTATTAACTTTTTTCTTAATTTCTGCAACTACATAATCAGCGCCGTCTAAATCTTCTAAAATTTCATCTGCCTGCTTTTTATTTTTAATATCTAATTTTTGCAATTTTTTGTTATTTATAGAATATAAATTAGCAGTAAAATTTTTAGATTGTTTATTTAATAACGCTTCAAGCGACCAATATTCTTGTTTTTTAAATTTTTGTATTTCACGCTCACGCTCAACAATCAAACGCACAGCAACTGATTGAACGCGCCCGGCTGATAAACCTTTAGCAACTTTTTTCCATAAAAAGGGCGACAATTCATAACCAACCAAACGATCAAGCACACGCCGAGCTTGTTGCGCGTCAACTAATTTTAAATTAATTTTTCCAGGATTTTCTAATGCCTTATTAATTGCATTTTCAGTGATTTCGTGAAAAACCACGCGATGAAAATTGTGTTTTTTCTTGCCCGCCGAAGCCTTGGCGGAGGAGGGAGCTTTAGCTTTAGTATTTAAAATATGATCTAAATGCCAAGCAATAGCTTCTCCTTCACGATCTGCGTCAGACGCGAAATAAATATCGCTAGATTTATCAGCTTCTTTTTTTAGCATTGTAACAGTTGTTTTTGCTTTGACTGGGATAACATATTTTGGCTCAAAATCATGTTCAATATCAATACCCATTTCTTTGGCTGGTAAATCGCGGATATGCCCAAACGAAGAAACCACCTTGAACTTATCGCCAAGGAATTTGGTTATTGTTTTAGCTTTTGTTGGTGATTCTACAATTAATAAGTCTTTCATAGGTTGATAATTAACAGGACACTACATACATCAAACTTCCTAAATTCCTAACCCTTCCTTTCATTTCCATTAATGTAAGTGTACTATTTATGACACTTGTGTCAAATTTTGTCAAACGAGCCAACTGATCAATGTGAATTGCTTCATTAGATAAATGTTTTAAAATTTCTGCTTCTTCTTTTGAATCTGGCACAATTTTTTTAGTCGCCACAAAATCTTTTACCAAATTCAAATCTAAAGCTTCTAAAATATCTTCCGCGCAAATTACTAATTTAGCTCCCATTTTTATTAGATTATTTGGGCCAATTGCGTTTTTATCATAAATTGTTCCTGGCACTGCAAAAACTTCGCGATTTTGTTCCAAAGCATAACGGGCAGTTAATAAAGCGCCTGAACTTTCTGGAGCTTCAATTACTAAAATTCCTAGTGATAAACCAGACACAATGCGATTTCTTTGCGGGAAATTATGCCTTAATGGCTGCATTCCAATTGGATATTCTGACAAAACCAAACCGTTTTGAGCCAAGATTTTATCAGCTAAATAGCGATTATAAGATGGGTAAATGCTTTGTTTATCTAAACCAGAACCCAACACAGCAATTGTGCGGCCGCCAGCGTCCAAACACGCTTCATGGGCTAAAGAATCAATGCCTAAAGCTAAGCCAGACACAATAACCATTCCATTTTCAGTTAAGCCGCGCACAATTTGGGGTGTGATCTGTTTGCCATAATTAGTAAATTTACGCGTGCCTACAACGCCCAAAGAAAAATCATCTGCCTCATCGCTTAATTGACCGCGATAATACATTAAAGCTGGCGGAGCATAAATTTCTTTTAATAATTTAGGATAATTTTCATCTTGCAATGTTAAAATTTTCAATCCTTCTTTTTGTACTTTTTCCATTTCCTTATCTAAATTTATTTCATTTCTTTTTAGCACAATTTCATCAACTGTTTTTTCATCTAAGCCAGCTTGGCGCAACTCATTAAAACTTGCGTCCCAAGCCTGTTGCATATTAGAAAAATATTTGAACAGTCTGCGAAACCGCACTGGTCCAATCTGTGGGATTAAAGAAAACCCCACCCAGAATTTTAGATCATTAGTATTTGGCATAATTATGGTCTCCTCCCCTTTTCAAGGGGAGGTCTCGGGAGGGGTTAATAAATCATTCTAATTCAGATTACTAAATATTATCTTTATTAATAATTCCTGGTATTATTAACCACCCCTCATTCCCCTCCTTGAAAAGGAGGGGAGGAAATAAATTTGACATTTTTTTAAAATTAGTATTTAATTAAAGTATATAATAAAAAAATAATTTAAACAATTTTTTTAAAATATAAAAAAGGACTTGACAAAAAATATAAAAGATGCTAAACTTTAAAAAGATGCAAGAAAAAATATTTGGAGAAAAACTTTTAGGAGGATTTTTTATTCCTGATTTTTTTCAAAAACACAATAACCTTTAAATTTTCCTCTGTCTAGCTGCCAAAGTGAAGAGATCCCTCCTTCTCAGATCGAGTAGCGTGAGTCAAAGTTATGCAGGTTCTCCTGTTATGGCTTTGCGCTAGCAGGGGGTAATTTAAAGATTATAAAAAAATGCCAAATTAAAAAAACTTGACATTTTTTATTTCCTCTGGCAAATATCCTTGCTTTGAATCA
>CAYNCE010000024.1:4209-9440 GCA_964395855.1 uncultured Gammaproteobacteria bacterium
TCTTCACTATGCGGGTATTTATAATCTTTGCCATAACCCAAATCTTTCATTAATTTAGTTGGCGCGTTGCGCAAATGCAATGGCACAGCTAAATTCATTGTTTCTTTAATTTTTTCTTCAGCCCGACAAAGCGCCATATATGATTTATTATCTTTGGGCGCCCTAGCCAAATAAACAACACCTTGAGCTAAATTAATTCTACATTCTGGCATTCCGATCTTTTCCACAGCTGAAAAAACCGCATTAGCAACAACCAAAGCCATTGAATGAGCGTTCCCAATATCTTCAGAAGCAAAAATTACCATTCTGCGGGCAATAAATTTAGGGTCTTCACCAGCCACTAACATACGGCCTAGCCAATAAATGGCCGCATCCACATCAGACCCGCGCAAAGATTTAATAAAAGCGGAAATTACATTATAATGTTCATCGCCTTTTTTATCATACAATAAAGCTTTATGTTGCAAAGCTTCTTCAATTAATTTTTTATTTATTATTTTATTTTTATTTACATATTTGGCCACGACTTCAAGAGCATTTAAAATTATTCTGGCATCTCCATTAGCTGTATTAATTAGAAATTCTTCAGCATCTTTGTTAATCTTTAATTTTAAATTGCCTAATCCTTTGTCTTTATTTTGCAGAGCATTTTCAATTACTTGTTTTAAATTTTGGATACTCAATGGTTTTAAAACATAAACGCGGGCGCGTGATAACAAAGCCGCGATAACTTCAAAAGAAGGATTTTCTGTAGTAGCGCCAATTAAAATAATTATTCCTTTTTCTACATACGGCAAGAGCGCGTCTTGCTGGGCTTTGTTCCAGCGATGAATTTCATCAATAAAAAGAACTGTTCGTTTATTTTTAAATTTACGTTCATCTTGCGCTTTTTTAACAATTCCAAGCAAATCTTTTTTACCCGCGGCTACTGCAGAAAGTTGAATAAAATCTGAATTAGTAATTTTTGCGATTACAGCAGCCAAGGTAGTTTTGCCACATCCAGGCGGACCCCAAAAAATCATAGATGGAAGTTCATCCTGTTCAATTGCTTTACGCAATAAAGTGCCCTTGCCTACAATTTTTTCCTGACCCGCATATTCATCTAAATTACTCGGCCTCATCCTATCTGCTAAAGGCGCATTTCGCGCCAAATCCTCTTCTAAATTTTTGTCAAATAAATCTGTCATAATATGCTAATATAATTTATTTTCCAAATCTTCTTTGGCGATTATAGTATTCTTTTAAAATTTTGTTAAATTCTTTTTTTGAAAAATCTGGCCATAAAGTGTTTGAAAAATATAGTTCAGAATAAACAGACTGCCATGTTAAAAAATTTGATAAACGCATTTCACCGCCAGTGCGCAAAATTAAATCTGGGTCTGGGATATCTGGAGAATATAAATTTTGATAAATTAATTTTTCATTAATTTTTTCTCCCAAGTACTCGGGATTAATTCCTGACTTTATAATTTTCTTCACAGCATCAACAATTTCTGAACGCCCGCCGTAACTTAAACAAATTATTAGCGTTCCTTTTTTATTATTTTTAGTTAATTTTTCGGCATGCTTAATTAATTGATTTAATTTTTTAGGATATTTTTTTAATTGTCCAATAAATTTCATTTTTAAACCTTTTTTATTAAACTCATCAATGTCATTTTTTAAAATTTTCTCAAATAAATTCATTAAAAAATTAACTTCTAGTTTTGACCGGTTCCAATTTTCTGTGGAAAAAGCATAAGCAGTAAAAAATTTGATGCTATTTTCTAAGCACCAATCCCCTACTTTTTTTAATGTTTGATAACCGTGAATATGTCCCTCAAAAGCTGGCAAACCTTTTTTTCTTGCCCAACGACGATTACCATCCATAATAATGGCTAAATGATTTAGTTTATTCATAAATTTTTACGCACAATACAAATCGGGGTTTGTTCTAGACCTTGCCCAATTGGATTATCTAAAAATGCTAATCTTAATTCTGATTTTGTAATTTTAATATTATCACTTATACCTAAAATCGCAACATCAATATTGTTTGCATCTACAATTGCAAATTGGGCATTAAATTTTTCTGCTAAAAAATTACAAACTTTATCTGGATCTTTAGGACCCAAAACCGCGTATTTATCATAAGGCGGGATTGTGCCTGGTGCAAAACCATCAATTTCTGAAACTTGATTGCCACAGATAATATAAAACAACCCTCTAACACCAAATGGTTTGGTAATAGCGCTTATAAAAGCAGCTAGCAAAACACGCGGAACTCCGCAGATATTAAGAACCAACTGCATTTTTTTTGCATTGCGAAATCCTGGGTCATTAGGCCATTTTTTAACAAATTTAATTAAAAATCCAGCTAACCAAGTTTCTTTTATTTCACTTTCGTGAATTAATCTTCCTTGAGTAATCGCTACCATTCTTTCTGACATCACAATTATATCTCCAGCCTGCATTTTTTCTTGCGCGTATTTTTCAATAATATTTTCAAGTTTATCATCTTTTGTAATTAGATGAGTCTTTATTGGATAACGCAAATAAGTTTTATTTTGGACTTTGATTTCTGGATTCATAAAAAATTTTACCCATTCACCATCACCATTATAACTGCCCATGCTAGGAGAATTAATTGGCAAATTAAGGCAGTCGTAGCTAGCCAGTGAGTTAATAATTTATTTTTTTTATATAGCAATTTAGATAAACCAAAATTTAAAATAATTATTAATAACCCAATCAGAGAAAAATAAAAAACAGAATACCAGTTTCCAATTAAATTAATGCCCACATAGATATTATAGCGCAAAGCCAAAGGTTCAATTTGAATAGGTATGCGAAAATACAACAAAATCCAAAGCAAAATATTTAATAGCAAACTAGCAACCAAATTCCATTTAATAATTTTGTCTTTAAAAAAAAGTATCATATAATTCCTCCCCTCCTTTTCAAGGAGGGGCTGGGGGTGGTTAATAAAAGCTTTAATTCAGATGATTAAATATTGTCTTTAATTGATAATTCGTGGTATTTATTAACCCCCTCTTAATCTCCCCCTTGAAAAGGGGGAGAGACTCTGTTTTCATTTAATTTTATTTTACCATTAAATTCGCTTGTTTGCAATTAATTTTTATTATATAATAAAGATACCAGTAAAAAATAATCTTCATGCTCGACCATAAAAAACTCAAAACAGTCTTAATTAAAAATAAGCTGATTACTGAAGTAGAATACAAAAAATATGTTAAGCAAGCTAAAGAAAAAAAAGTTGATATACTTAAATTTTTAATTGAAGAAAAAATTACAGCGGAACAAACTATTTACGAGGCAATCGCAAAAAATTTGCGCTTGCCTTTTATTGATTTAAAAAACGAAACAATCCGCAAAGACATTTTAAATATTATTCCTGAACCAATTGCTGTTTCACATCAAATAATCGCATTTGACAAAGATGAAAAAAAAATAAAAATTGCAACTTTAGACCCAGAAGATTTGCAAACTTTTGATTTTATTAAAAAGAAAATCAATATGGATCTGGATATTTACATTACCACTCCAGAAAGCATTATTGAAATTTTAAAACAATACCACAAAGGACTTGAGGCAGAATTTCAAGATATTGAAAAAAAACAACAAGAAGTTCAGAAAGAAAAAGAAAAAGATACAAATGGCAAAAAATTAAAAGAGCTGGCCCAAGATTTGCCAATTATTCGCATTGTAGACACTTTTTTAGAATACGCAATTTTTGAAAACGCATCTGATATTCATATTGAGCCATTGGAAAAAGAAGTGACTGTGCGCTACCGAGTGGATGGTGTGCTTCGCAAAGTAATGACTTTGCCCAAAAAAACTTTACCAGGCATTGTCGCCCGAATTAAAATTTTATCTAATTTAAAATTAGATGAGCATCGTTTGCCGCAAGATGGCCGTTTTAAAATCCAAACTGACGATTATAAAATATCATTTCGTGTTTCAATTATTCCTGTTTTTGATGGTGAAAAAGTTGTGATGCGTTTGTTAAATGAATCAAGCCGTATTCTAAGTTTAGAAGAACTTGGTTTGCAAGAAGAAGTTTTTAAAATAGTAAAACGAAATATTGCAAAACCAAATGGAATGATTTTAGTAACTGGACCAACTGGTTCTGGCAAAACAACAACACTCTATACGATTTTAAATATGCTAAATCAGCCCGGAACAAATATTACAACTATTGAAGACCCGATTGAATACAGACTGCAGGGAATAAATCAATCGCAAATTAACGCAAAAATTGGTTATACTTTTGCATCTGGCTTAAGATCATTTTTACGGCAAGATCCTGATATAATTATGGTTGGAGAAATTCGCGATAATGAAACTGCTGATATTGCTGTTAACGCGGCAATGACAGGGCATTTAGTTCTTTCAACCTTGCACACAAATGACGCGGCGACTACTCTGCCTCGTTTGGATGATATGAAAATTGAGCCGTTTTTAATCGCGTCAACTGTTAATATTATTGTTGCCCAGCGTTTGGTTAGAAAAATTTGCAAGCAATGTATAATGTCTTACAAAATTGACAAATCAATGGAGCAAGAATTAGAAAAACATTTTAATGTCCCTGATTTAATAAATGCAATGGCTCAACACGGAGCTGTAAAATCAAACAAAGAAAAACTTTCATCAATGCTTTTCTATAAAGGAAAAGGATGCAAGCATTGCGGTAATTCTGGATACAAAGGCAGAATTGGAATTTACGAAGCTTTAGAAGTTGATGAACAAATGGCTGGTTTAATTTTAAAACGCGCTTCTTCTGAAGAAATTAATAAAGCAGCCAAAGCTAAAGGAATGATTAGTTTGTTGCAAGATGGGTTTATGAAAGTTAAACAAGGAATTACAACTATTGAAGAAATTTTAAGAGTAACTAAAGAGTAAACAAATGCCTAAAAAACCAGAAAAATTCAAACCAACATCAATCACTTCTTTTATTGTTCCTGAAAAAGATGAAATTGAATCATTGACTGAATTGGGAAAAGATCAGGTCGCTGACACTGAAGAATCCAAAAAGGTTAGAAAAATTATTCAGCAAAAACAAGCAACCAAAAAAAACAAAACAATTGAATCCGAAGAATATAAATTAGAAGAAATTGATAAAAGTGATTTGAATGATAATAAAAAAACAGACAACAATAATAAAAATAGTGACGAAGAAAAAAAATCTTTTGGCAATAATATTAATATTAATAAATATTTAAGTAAACTAC
>CAYNCE010000025.1:0-5584 GCA_964395855.1 uncultured Gammaproteobacteria bacterium
ACAATATTTTTATAAATCCTTTCTGTGCGGTCAGTGATTTCTTCCCAATTATAATATAATTTTACATAATTACGAGCTTTGTTTCCAACTTGACGGACAATATCTTGATCATTAATTAAAATAGTAAGTTTTTTAGTTAAGTCTGCAATATTTTTATTTTCAAAATCAAAACCAATTGTGCCAGTTTGAGAATTGCCAGTAATTAATTCAATATTTTCTTCAATATTAGAAACAAGAATTGATTTGCCATAAGACATTGCTTCTAAAAGCGCTATTGATAATCCCTCTGATTCAGATGGTTGAGCGTATAAATATGAATTACTAAAAAGCGCATCTAAATTAGAACCAGTTTGGATGCCAGCGAAAATAATATCTTCGCGGTTTTGTGTTAATTTAAGCAAATATTTTTGGTAATTTTCTGTAAAAGCAGTTGAACCAACAATCACAAGTTTGAAATTAGCAAACCTTGCTTGGTCAGTTTTGTTTAAATTAGTTTTGAAGTTTTTGAAGGCCTCAATTAAATAATGAATGCCCTTATGTTTAACTAAACGGCTAACAGTTAAAATATATTGATTAGGAGTTAGATTAAAGTTATTTAAAATATTTTTTCCAAAGGTTTTAGAATTATTTTTTTCTGGGATTGCCACACCATTTGGAATGTAAATTGCATCTTTTTTACAATTCATTAAACAATGTTTTTGTAGACTGCGACCAACAGCAATTGCTTCATCTGAAAATTTGCAACCTAATTTGGCTCCAAATTTTAACATCATTTGCGCAAAATTATTCCATTTTCCGTGTTCCCAATCAGCTGAATGAATTGTGGTTACTACTTTAATTTTCGGACTTAAAATTTTAGGCAACCAAGCAAACCAACCCGGGCCAACACCTTGCAAATGGATAATATCAACTTTTTGTTTAAAAATTGCTGAAAAAATAGAAATGAAAGTATGAGTGCCAGCGTCTAAATGTTTAGTATTTAAAGAAGGAAGGCTAATTAAATTTACACCTTCGTATTTTTTGTATTCTTTTGGCACCCAATGCGGACGCGTGTACACAAAAACTTCGTGGCCTTTGCGCGCCATTCTTATTGATAATTCTTCAACATGGCGTTCAACACCACCTTGAGAAACCGGAATGCCTTTTTGTCCAATAAAAGCTATTTTAAACATAAATTTTAATAAATAATAAATTAATATTTGTGATTTTTACCTAATTTTAGCTAATACTAGCTTTTTGCTAGTTCAAGTTATAATAGCAAAATTTGAATAAATTGTCAATGGGAGTTATCCACAGAAAGTTTTTTGTTTATTTTTTGTCAAATTCATTAAAATAGTATATATTAAAGATATTATGACAATAGAAAGAATAATTGAAGTAATCAAGAAAAATAATCCAGACGCAGATGTGGATTTAGTTATGCTTGCTTATGAATTTGCTAAAGAAGCGCATGGTGATAGACAAAGGAAGAGTGGCGAGCTATATATTCAACATCCTTTAGAAACATCTTACAAATTAGCGCAAATGAATATTGACTTGCCAACTGTTGTAGCAGGTATTTTGCATGATGTGCCTGAAGACACAAGCAAGACTTTAGAAGATGTTGAAAAAAATTTTGGCAAAGAAATCGCGCGCTTGGTTGAAGGAATTACAAAATTAGGCACAATTAAATACCGCGGTTTAGAAAGATACGCGGAAAATTTGCGTAAAATGTTTGTAGCAATGGCTGAAGATGTGCGTGTGATTTTTATTAAGTTTGCTGATCGTATTCATAATTTAAAAACACTTTATGCTTTGCCTCCAGTCAAACAGCAAAGAATAGCGCAAGAAAGTTTGGAGATTTACGCGCCAATCGCAAATCGTCTTGGAATGGATGAATTAAAAAGTGTGGTTGAAGATTTGGCTTTTCCTTATGTTTATCCAGAAGAATATAAATGGGTTTTAAAAATTTCTAAGAAAAAATTTGAAGAGCAAAAAAGATACATTCAAAAAGTAATCAAAATAATTGACAAAGAGTTAAAAGAAAAAGATACTGTTAGTGTTATAAAAATTGAAGGTCGGCCAAAGCATTATTACTCACTGTATCAAAAGTTGTTGCGCAAAGAAATGGATATTGACCGCATTTATGATGTGGTGGCTTTAAGGGTTATTGTTAAAAATATTGATGATTGTTATCGTGTTTTGGGTTATGTGCACGCACTTTGGAAACCTTTAAAAGGCAGGATTAAAGATTATATTTCTCAACCAAAGCCAAATGGTTATCAATCTTTGCATACTACTGTTTTTGGATATGAAGGCAGGATTACTGAATTTCAAATCCGTACCCAAAAAATGCATGAGGAAGCAGAATATGGAATTGCCGCTCACTGGGCTTATAAAAATAATGATTCTAAAGATAAAAAGGGTCTGTCAAAAGCAAAATTAAAATGGATTAAAGAATTATTAGATGAGCAGGAAAAAGTGCGAACACCAAGGCGTTATTTAAAGACTTTAAAATTGGATTTTTTTAAAAATCGCATTTTTGTTTTTACCCCTAAGGGGGATGTGATTGACTTGCCTGAAAATGCAGTTCCAATTGATTTTGCTTATTGTATTCATACAGATGTGGGGCATAAATGTGTTGGCGTAAAAATCAATGAAAAAATGGCGAATTTGAAAGCGTTATTAAAAAATGGAGATATGGTTGAAATTTTAATAGATAAAAATCGTAAAGGACCGTCAGAGGGGTGGTTGCCAATTGTTAAGACACATTTGGCCAAAAATAAAATAAAATCTTTCTTTAAGAAAGAAAGAAAATTAAATATATTTAAATTTTTTAATAGATGATATTTTTAACCAAAGATATCAACTCTTCTTCTGAATAAAACTCAATTTCTAAAATCCCTCCCCTTTCCCCTCTTTTTTTAATATGGACACGAGTGTTTAATTTTTCCTGTAATTGGTTTTCCCATTCTTGAATTTGGGGGTCTTTTTTTATGTGGCGGATGTGAGGTCTGACTTTAACTTTTTGAACTTGTCTTTTTGTATCTTCAACAGTTTGTTGAATTTGGGTTGCGCGTTTGTAAATTTGTTCTTGTTTGTTTTCATCTTTAATTTCTAGTAAAACTTTTGCTTGTCCCAAAGAGATTTTGTTGCTTGCCAATCCTTTTTGCACTTCAGCCGGCAGATTTAATAAACGGATAATGTTGCTTAATTGAGCTCGGGAAATACCCAGGCGTTTGGCAGCGTCTTCGTGCGTTAAACTAAAATTATCAATTAATTTTTTATAAGCATTTGCTTTCTCAATTGGATTTAAATCTTGGCGTTGAATATTTTCAATCAAAGATAATTCTAATTTTTCTAAATCTTTTGCAGTGCGGATAATTACAGAAATTTCTTTAAGTCCTGCTAATTTAGCTGCTCGCAATCTTCTCTCGCCAGCAATTAATTCATAATTGCCGGCCATTGTTTGAGTAACCACAATCGGCTGTAAAATCCCGTGTTCTTTAATTGAAGCAACTAAATCCTGCAAAGGATTTTCAGCAAATTCTTTACGTGGTTGATGAGGATTGGAGCTAATTTGATTGATTGGCACTTGCAAAATCTGGTTGCTAACGCCTTGTTTTGTTTTAGGAAAATACGGCGCTTCTGTTGGTTTTCCTAACGGACGATTTTGCGTTTGATTATTGATAAGTGAGGACAAACCACGACCTAAGGTTTTTTGGTTTGGGTTATTCATATTATTTATTCTCCATCAATTCTCTTGCCAACTTTTTATATGCCCGCGCGCCTTTGCCTTGCGGGTCATAATGCAAAATTGACTTGCCAAAAGACGGAGCTTCAGCTAGTTTTGAATTGCGTGGAATGACTGTGCGGAAAATTTTATTTGGAAAATAACGATATAATTCATCAAAAACTTCTTTTGCTAATTTATTCCGTTCATCATACATTGTCATTACCGCGCCTAAAATATTTAAATTTGGTTTAATGTATTGTTTAACTAAATTAATTGTATTTAATAATTG
This sequence comes from uncultured Gammaproteobacteria bacterium, assembly GCA_964395855.1. Taxonomy (GTDB): domain Bacteria; phylum Patescibacteriota; class Patescibacteriia; order UBA2196; family UBA2196; genus CAYNCE01. The sequence continues at coordinate 4,005 of CAYNCE010000025.1, forward strand.
CCCTAAACCTTCTAAAGCAAAATATTCGCATTGCACAGGAATTAAAATTTCATCAGATGCTACTAATCCATTTATTGTTAATAAACCAAGTGATGGCGGTGAATCAATTATAATATAATCATATTCGTGTTTAATATCTGCAAGTTCATTTAACAATCTCTGTTCCCTATCAATTTGTGTTACTAATTCAATGTTTGCGCCAGCTAGATTTTGATTAGCAGGCACCACGCGCAGTCCATCAGGATTAAGCGGAATTGTTACTTCACGCATTGAGTGCGGTCCCATTAAAACTTCATACAGTCCAGCATTAATATTTTGGTGGTCAATACCAATACCAGAGGTTGCGTTTGCCTGCGGGTCAAGATCAATGAGTAAAACAAAATTTCCCAGCTCGGCTAAATAAGTAGCAAGGTTAATGGCGGTTGTGGTTTTACCTACTCCGCCTTTTTGATTTACAACAGAAATTATTCTTGACATTAATTTAATTATAGCAGAAAAAAATTGTTAGTTCAATTAAATTTAAAATCCCAGCCCTAAAGGAACTGGGCTAAAATCAAAACAAGCTCCCTAAAGGGAGCTGATTATGAAATAGCCTCCTTTAGGAGGCTTGAAAAAATAACCTAGGCATTTATGCCTAGGTGTTAATGGTGATAAATTTTACAAATCACTTAAATCTTTATTTTTTATATCATCAATATCTAAATCTGTATTATTGATTATTTCTTCAGTTTTTTCTTTGGCCTTCTCAGTTTCTGGATTATTAGATTTTAGTTCTTCAACTTCTGGTAAAATTGATTCTGGGGTCGCAGAACTGCTAATGCCTGTATAAATATCTTCAACTGGGATTGGTTCTTTAAGTTGGGTTTCTTGTCCTAGAGTTTGGGCTACATCAAATTCTGGCGCTGGTTTATTTGGTGTTGTGATTACATTTTCAATAACTGCCCATTGGCAGACTTTATCTTTTGGAATAATAATTATCAAATCATCATTTGGCTGGGCTTTAAAATATGTAACTGAAGCAGTTAGCACATTATATTTTTTCTTGTCTTCTGCTAAAACTGAAAATTGTCCAGTTACTTCATCAATTATTAATTTGCCTTTGACTCGCTCTCTTTGAATTGGTTTGATTTGTTTATAAACAAAAGTGCCATTTGCTTGGATGGTCAATTTTAAAATATCGCCTTCAACTAATTTTGATTTAGAAGCATAATTAGCTGGCACACTGTATTCTTTGCCATCTGGTCCAATCATATTTTGACCATTAAAAACGCCTTCAATGATTTGTTCTTTGTCGTTTACTGCGCCAATTAAATTTTTAGCGCGGTCTTGCGCTAAATTTGCGCTTATTTTTTCACCACCCAATTCTTTCAACACCTCACGCGCTTGCTGAAGTGAGACATCAGCAGTTTCAATTAGTTGAATAAGTTGCGCTAGTTTTTTTGTGTTCATAATCACGTCATCCCGAGTCCTGGCGTAGCGAAGCGAAGTCAGGGCGATGGGATCCCGTGGAATACCACTTTTTATTTTTGTCTTTATTTTTGTTTAAGTGTGGTTTTCCACAGGTATATTATAGCATAAAA
>CAYNCE010000025.1:5684-9234 GCA_964395855.1 uncultured Gammaproteobacteria bacterium
GCATTATTTAATTTTTTTGTCAAGGATTGAAAAATGTTGTATAATAAAAATAGAAAAAAGTTATCCCCGTTGGGCGGTAGAAATTCGGGATCCCATCGCCTTGACCCAATCCTAAAAGTCCTATCAAGGCTCGGGATGACAAATCTGGATGACAAATATTTATGCAACAACAAATTGGTAAATTAATTTTAGCGCCAGAAAAACCAAATTCAAGTTTGGAAATTTTTGTGGCGCATAATGATTTAGTTGAAAAGTCAGGTCTCGGGCAGTTATTTTTATTAGTGGAAATAAATTCACGTGAAAAAGGCGTTAAAGAAAAAATAAAACAAATTATGGAGCAGGCGCAAAATGATTACTATTCCTCACCTGTGCCAGACGCAGAAAGTTCATTAGAAACAACTTGCCAGAATTTGAATTTAAATCTAGCGGATATAATTGCCAAGCCTGAAATTTGGTTTAAAAAAGTTAATATTTTGATTGGTGTATTAAAAGACGATTTTTTAGCTATGACCAGCATTGGACAATTTTCTGGCTATTTAATTCGGCAAAATAAAATTACACAAATTTTAGATTCAACTTTAGACGAATTTTCGCCAGGCAATTTTTTTAGCCAATTAACAACTGGTGAAATCAAAGTCAATGACGCGGTTGTGTTATCAAATTACGCGTTGTTTGATTTTTTCTCTTTGGAAAAAATAAAAGAAGTCGTTAGTAAATTAAAAGCTGGACAAGTAGTTGAACAGTTTAAGAATTTGTTAAAAGAAAATGTTAAAATACCACATGTTTTGGCATTAGTTATTAAATATGAAGCAGATACTTTTCAGGTTGAAAATTCAGATAAGCAAACACAAAAATATTTAAAAGATTTATATGGTTCGCAGGAATCAATGCAACAGCTGGAAAATTTGGAACAACGCACTGGGCGAACTCTGAAAATTTCTTGGCGGCTAAATATAGGTAAATTAGTTAAAAGCGCTAGAAGTAAATTAAAAAAATCCAGAACTAGTAAAGACAAAACAGATTTGAAATTGTCAGTCCCGTGTACTAGGGATAAAAAATTTAAATTGCCAAAAATTAAAAAACTTGATTTGGCGTCATTAGGCGCGATGATATCTAAATTAGGCAAGATTAAAGAAAAGATTACTGCTAAAAAAGAAGTCGTTGAGTTAGAACCCTCCTCTGCTAAAGCTACGGCGGGCAGGCAAAAGACTCCAAGCAGGGGCTTGGAGCAAACACAGGAAGTTAGTTTAGAAAAACCAGTCCCGACTACTCGGGATGCAGATAAGCCAGAGCGTAGTTTTAATTGGGTTGGCAGTGTGGTTGTGATTTTAATTGTAATTTTTGCAGGTAGCTTAGTTTATTTACATTTTAGTAAACAGTATAAAAATAAGATCACAAGTTATGAAAATATTTTAGTTGAAGTGAATAATAAAAAAAATGAAGCGCAAGCTGTTTTGATTTATCAAGATAATGAAAAAGCTACGGGTTTATTAAACTCTGCTCTGAGCTTGCTGGATGAATTGCCAACTAAAGATGAAGATTGGCAAGCGCAAGTTGGCGAACAGCGAATTGAGATAAGAAAATTAATAAATAAAATTAATAATATTTATGAAGTTGAGTTAAGTGAAGTCCTGGACTTGGAATTAGTTGGCAAAGTAAAACAAGTGATTCGCAAAGGTGATTTTCTTTATGCTTTGATTAACACTGATAAGGTTTATAAAATTTTACCAGAGAGCCAAGAAATCACAGAACTTTATACTGGTTTGGATGCGCAAAAAATAATTAATTGGGAAGATAAAGGTTTTTTGATTTTAGATAATTCAAACCACATTTATTTTAGGTATGGTGAAGAAAATGAATTATTAAATATTAGTTTGGATGCTGAGCACAAAATTGCCGATATAGAAACTTACGGAGACAGGATTTATTATTTAGATAAAACAATGGGCGCGATTTATAAAGTTTCGCAACCAACTAATGTTAATCCTAATATTACAGTTTGGGCGCAAGCAGATAAGGATTTGTTAAGCGCGACGCGACAAATGACAATTGACGGGAATATTTGGCTGGCTAATGGTGGAAAAATTGTCAAGCTTTTTAAAGGTAAGCAAGAGGAATTTATTTTAAGCAAATTAGAAGATAAACTTGGTGTTGATTTGCGCGTCTATACAGAACAGGATTGGAAATATATTTATGTTTTAGATAAAATTAATGGCAGGATTTTACAGATTGATAAAACAGGCATTGTGCATCAACAATTTTTAAATGAGCAATTTAAAGAAGCAGATAATTTAAATATTAATGCTAATGAAAGCGCCGCGTGGGTTAGTATAGAAAATAAAATTTATCAAATTATTTTAAAGTAACTTGTCCGCCAGCTGCTTCAATTTTCTTTTTCATTTCTTCAGCGTCTTCTTTTTTAACACCTTCTTTGATAACTGCGGGGGCGCTTTCAACCAAGTCTTTAGCATCTTTAAGACCAATTTCAGTGATTTCGCGAACAGCTTTAATTATGCCGATTTTGTTATCGCCAACTGAAGTTAATTCAATAGTGAATTCTGTTTTTTCTTCTCCGTCGGCTGACGGATCTTCGCCAGTCCCTGTAGGGACTCCCATCATCATAGGCGCGACCCCTAAAGGGGATACACCAAATTTATCTTCCAAAATTTTAACTAATTCTGAAAGGTCAAGCACTGACATTTTTTCAATCTCTTCAACAATTGATTTAAATTTTTTCCCGACATCAAGTCGGGATCCCGATTTTACATCGAGACTTTCTTCAACTTTTTTTTCTTCTGTCATAATTTTATATTATATTAATTATTTATTTTTTATTGCGTTTAACACATTTACTAATCCTCTAATATTACCAGAAAGCACATTTACAAAACCTGTTAAAGGAGCTTTGATTGTGTAAACAGTCTTGGCAATCAATTCTGGTTTTGTTAACAGTTTTGCAAGTTCCGCGACTTTATTTGCATCAACCCAAATTTTATTTAAAATTCCGCCAACAATTTTAAAGTTCTCGCGGCTTTTGGCAAACTTTGACAAAATTTTAGCGCCTATAACTTCATCTTTTGAAGTGGCTACTGAAATATTACCCAAAAGTTCATCTTCAGCTAAACCATCCATTTTGTTGTCTTTAAAAGCTTTTTTCAATAAAGTTTTTTTAGCGACTTCATACTGCACGCCATCTTTGCGCAAATCCGCGCGCAATTGCTGGTCATCATTAACATTCAAATTACTGAAAGTAGAAATAACTAAAGAATTAGAGTCTTGTATTTTATTTTTTAGACCTTTAAGCACTTGTTCTTTTTGTTGTTTTGTTTTTGGCATATTTTTTGTCATCCCGAGTTCCGACAGGACTTTTAGGAATTGGTCGGAACGATGGGATCCCGTGGATAATTAAAAAATCTCTGGTTTTTATACCACAGAATTAAAATAGCTAAACTTAGCCTTAATACCTGATTAGGTCTTACTTTTTGCCTAATTTCTGCGGTAAATTTATTATAATTTTATATTAGCAAAGGTTTGAAAATGTGTCAAATTT
>CAYNCE010000026.1:0-8949 GCA_964395855.1 uncultured Gammaproteobacteria bacterium
CACATGGAACAATTGAAAAAATGTCCGGACTACTCTGGACAAATTGTGTATAAATCTGTTCAGAACTATTTTGCGAATGCAAAATTGTTCGGAACTTTCCTGGCATTCCTCTGAAAGCAGGAATCCAGTATTTTAATTTTTTTAAAAAGTTCCTATAATTCCTAACTTAGGTGTGATTTGGTAACCAGCAAATAGATTAGCTCCACCTGTAAAATTTGCTGATCCGCCGTAAAACAGTGGACTTTGAGCGTTTGCCGAGAAAACAACTAAAACAACGAATAAAGCGGTTAAAATTAACTTTTTCATAATTCTTCCCTTTCTAAATTGTTAAAAGTTTTTGTTTATTATAAAAAGTTATCCACAGTTTGACTTTTTATATTTATAAGTATATATTATATTTAACGAGTGGTAAATAACACCATATGGTGCTAACTACCACCACACAAATTAACCTCAGATTAACAATATGTATGCAGAAATTTTTCAAGAAATAGGTCTAGCGAGAAATGAAGCTAGAATTTATGAAGTGCTTTTAATTGAAGGCGAGTCTTCGGTTTCAGAAATTTCATTAAAAAGCAAAATCCATCGTCGAAATGTTTACGATTCAATTAATAGGTTAATTGAAAAAGGTGTAATTTTTCAAATTATTGAAAAAGGAGAAAATCAATACAAAGCAGTTGATCCAAATAAACTTTTAGAAATTATTGAAGAAAAAGAAAAAAAAATAAAAACAGTCTTGCCTGATTTAGTAAAACTTTATCAAACTAAACCACACAAACAAGAAGCATATATTTATAAAGGAATCGATGGTTTTAAAAATTATATGCGGGATATTTTATTAAAGAAACAAGATGTTTATTTTGTCGGGGCTAAAGGCGGTTGGTTTGATCCAAGATTAAAAACATTTTTAAAAAGTTTTTTAAAAGACGCTAAAAGATTAAATATAAAATATCAACATTTGTTTGATTGGGAAGTAAAAGATAAATTACCAGAAGTTATAAAAGAAATTGAGCAACCTTATAAATTTTTACCAAAAGAATATTCAACTAATTCTGCTATTGATATTTTTGCTGACAGAATTGTAACTTTTACTGGATTAGGATTGGGAAAATTAAACGAAGATGTAACACTTTTTGTTTTAGTTAGTCAAGAACTAGCAGATAGTTATAAAAAATGGTTTCAATTTATGTGGGATAAATGTCCAGAAGTAAAATAAAACAGATTTTATAGTTGACAGTCAACTGTCAACTAAGTAAAATTTTTATGAGATGACTAATATAAAAAAACAACAAATAATCAAAGACCTTCTTAAATCTCCATTTCAAAACGAGGCGATTTTTTCGGCTTGGAAAAGAAAAATAAGCAAGAAGTATAAAATAAAATTATTAAAAAATTCAGAAATAATTGAAATTTTAAATAAAAATAAAATTGTAGGGACAGGTCTGCGACCTGTCCGGGAAAAAGCAAGAATAACTTTAGAACAGCTCTTGACCAAACGCGCAGTGCGCACATCTTCAGGCGTGTCCGTGATTACTGTTTTAACTAAGCCATACAAGTGCCCAGGTAATTGTATTTATTGCCCAACAGAACCTAAAATGCCAAAAAGTTATTTATCAAATGAGCCAGCGGCGCAAAGAGCTTTGCGATTAAAATTTGATCCTGTTAAACAAGTCCAGATGAGAATACAGGCGCTGGAAGCAAATGGTCATCAAGTTGATAAAATAGAATTATTAGTTTTAGGTGGAAGCTGGACAGCTTATACTAAAAAATATCAAAAAAAATTTATTACAGATTGTTTTTACGCTGCTAACACCTCTAAATCGCGAGTTTATCCTCCTTTGCTAAAGCTACGGCGGACAGGCGCTAGTGTTAACGCGAGTTTACGCCAAGTAAAAAAACGCGCAATAAAAAGTTTAGAAGAAGAGCAAAAAATAAATGAAAAAGCTAAATATAAAATAATTGGTATTACTTTAGAAACCAGACCAGATGAAATAAATTTAAAAGTAATTAAAGAATTTAGAGAATTAGGTTGTACAAGAGTACAAATCGGTGTACAACATATTGATAATAAGATATTAAAATTAAACCAGCGCGGACATACAGTAGAGGAATCTATTAAAGCTACTAAATTATTAAAAATTCATGGCTTCAAAGTTGACCATCATTATATGCCTGATTTGCCAGGCTCAACTCCTGCCAAAGATTTGGCTATGATGAAAAAAGTTTTTACTGACGCGAATTTTAAGCCAGACCAGATTAAAATTTATCCATGCGTAGTTAATGAATATGCAGAGTTATTTAAATGGTTTAAAAAAAAGAAATATAAACCATATTCTGCTGATAAATTAAAAGAATTATTAAAAAATATAAAAAAAATAACGCCATATTGGGTTAGAATTAATCGTTTAGTTAGAGATATACCAGCAGATTCAATTATTGCAGGAAATAAAATTACAAATTTAAGGCAATATTTGGCTAATGAGTTAGAAAAGTCTGGCGAGAAATGTAAGTGCATAAGATGCAGGGAAGTGGGGCTTCAGAAAACGAATAATGAATTAAGAATTATGAATTATGGGAAAATGAAACTATTTATTGATAAATATAAAGCTTCAGACGGGGTGGAATATTTTATTAGTTATGAATCATTAGATAGAAAAATTTTATATGGGTTTTTAAGATTAAGATTTAATAACCCCAGTGAGATAACTAATGTATCTCACGGGGCAAGTAAAAATGCCCAACTTGCTTTTCCTGTTTTGAAAGATGCCGCCATAATTCGCGAACTGCATGTATATGGACAAATGACACCAGTTAGTGATAAACTAGATACAGGAGTACAACATAAAGGCTTGGGCAAAAAATTAATGGCGCAAGCGGAAAAGATTGCTATAAAAAATAATTACAAAAAAATCGCAGTAATTTCTGGGATAGGGGTTAGAGAATATTATAGAAAATTACCTGCCCGCCATAGCCTTGGCGAAGGAGGGGGGTATAAATTAGAAGATACATATTTAGTAAAAAAATTAAAATAAATTTGGAGGAAAAATAATATGCAAAAAACACAAGATCAAGAAATGGGTGTATTTATAACAATGATAGCGTCTGGTCCTGTGATTGTTCAGGAAAAGGGTGGTGTTAAAAAAATACTTTTAGTTAAAGAAGGAACTAAACCTATTGATGAATTAAAATGGAAATTTTGTGGTGGGAGGTTAAAGAGAGGAGAAACTTTAAGGGAAACAGCTATCCGCGAGGCAAAAGAAGAGATTGGAATAGAAGTAAAATTAATAGCTGATTTACCAGTTATAGAATTATGGAATGAAGTTCCAGAATCAAGTTCTGAAAAACCTGAACTTATGATATTAGTTCATTATTTAGCGGAAATTACAGACGAACCAAAAGCAGGAGAAGAAGTTAAAGCAATGAAATGGTTTGATATTAATAATTTACCAGATAATTGCGCTCCAAATGTAAAACCAATTATTGAGGCAACTAAGAGACTGATTTAATAAATATTTTTGTAAATTAAAATCCTGACTTGCGCGGGATTTTTTTCTTGATTTTTAAAATCAAAAATGATAGACTAATTTTATAATGGAGGCGAAAAAGGGTTTACAGTAGCGTTCGCAAACCAGAAACCCTGCGCCCCGCAGTATTTGCGCGGGACAAAACACCCAAGACAACTGTTAGGCGAACAAGCGGGGTTAAAATCATATCATAATATGACACCCCGCTAATTATTAAAATAATTAAATTAAATAATAAGTAACATATGAAACTTTAAAAATGTTGGACTGAAATTATAAAATTAAAAATTTATATATTATGGTGACTATGGTGTAGCAGTAGCACAAGAGCCTGTGCACAAAGCATGGTTTGTATTTTATGTAATAATACAGATATTAGGGTACTAGCTGTTCATCATATAAATCACAATAGAAAAAATAATAAACTTTTAAATTTAGTTTGGTTATGTCACAATTGTCATCACTTGGTCCATCATTATAAAATTACATTAAAATCATAATAAATTATGGTGGTAGTAGCTCAATTGGTTAGAGCACCTGGTTGTGGTCCAGGAGGTTGCCGGTTCAAGTCCGGTTTACCACCCCATTTTCAGGTCCCTTCGTCTAGTGGTTAGGACACCAGGTTTTCATCCTGGAAACAGGGGTTCAATTCCCCTAGGGACTACCAAAAGAGATTTCTCACATTGAGAAGTCTTTTTTGTTTCTAAGATTAGCGATAATTGTGGTGTTCCATTAAGTATTTCCGCATAGGTTGGAAACTGCTTAAAAAGTAATCCAAACAAAGACTGTTGTCTTTGGATATTTGCCGTTTCTGATGTATTTACAAGCATTTCTTCCTTGTGTTCCATTAAATATTTGGCGTAGCCTATAAATTTAGAAATATCACTTTCATCAACCCTGACTTCTTCTTTATATTCTGTCATGCTTTGAATTTCATTTTCTATCTTTTCAATTTCTGTTTCAATACCATATCTAACCAATTCGCTTTTAGTGGTAATTAAAACTTGAATTGCTGATTGTTTTTTAATTTCCAAATTTTTAACATTACGACCAACAGAATCAGCAAGCCGAGTTACCTTTTTTAACTTATCTTTATACTTTTTTATGATAAGAAATTTACAGTCTTCAAAAAAATTCTTTGTAAAATTTAAATTTCGCACGAATTTTTTTACATTATTTTCAAATTCTTGTTTTGGAATACCAAAATACTGGTGGCCTTTTCTAGAGCAGTGATAAGTTGGATGTTTTTTACCTGACTTTCCCCTTGGGGCACTTCCTAAAAAAGCTTTTCTACATTCAGGGCAAAGGATGACATTTTTAAATGGATAGAGAGGATTATTTTTATTTCTCTTTTGAATTTTCTTTATTGGAATATAATCATACAAAATTTCTAACTCATCATTTTCTTTTTCTTTAATAAATACCTTTCCACGATTAGCTTTATTAAATAAATCAATACTAATTAATCCGTCATAGGCAGCATTAATTGGTTTGTAATGTGTCCACTTCTCACACATCACTCCGCAATAAATTGAATTTTTAATCATGTCTTGTAATCTTTTAACACTTAATTTGTTGCCACCAATAGTTCCAATAATATTTTCTTTTTTAATATCCCATTTATTTTTAATTCTTGTCTTGTATCCTTGAGCGTTTATTTTATCAGCGACTTCTTGATCTGTATATTGACCTGTCGCTCTTAATTTAAACATTTCAATAATATAATCCTGTCTTTCTGGATCAGGAACCTGAATATATCTTTTTTTACCTTTAACATAAATCTTTTGACTTATATATCCATCATTTGTGCCTCTAAGTTTAAAACCTTTTTGTGTAAGTCTTATTGATTGACTTACAACTCTGGTTAAAATATTTCTAACTTCCATTTTACCTTGTTCTGATATTATATTTTCAGATGTTTGACTAGGAGAGTAAACACTCCAGTCATATTCAAAACCAAGATCACCCAAGCTGTTTTGAGCTGGCTGAATAATTCCAACACTATCTATCAAAGAAACTCCTAAATCTTCCAGTTCTTTTTTTAAGTGTTCATATGAAAAACTTCCGTCACGAGTAAAACGATCGAGTGTCCTAATAATTAATTTATTAATACCAAAACTTTTTTTAATAAATTCTATCATTTCATTATAAACAGGGCGATAATCTTTTCTACCACTGAAAGCTTCTCTAAAAATTTTCACAACTTCTAAATTTTGTTTTTCTGCTACACTGCGACAAATATTTTCTTGGATATCTAAACTCTCACCCTCTTTTGATTGTTTAGGAGTTGATACTCTGCAATAGATTATACATTTTTGTTTTTCATTTTTCATATATTTATTTTTAATTAATTAATGCCAAACTAAAAGGGGTAGTTAAATCACCTTGAACACAACAATCTTAGCAGATGGTTGAAGTGATAACTACCCCCAGTTAGATACACAATATATTTATATATTATGTAAATAAAAATCTGCTAATTGTTGTCGTGTTCGTTTTAATTATACCACTTATTTAGTTTTCTTGAAAATCGCCACGATTTTTATCACTTATTTCTTCAACCCACATATCAAAAAATATATCAGTTATCTGATCTGTTAAATTGTAATAGTCAGTAACATCTTGTTCAGACATTGTCTCAACTGAATTACCTAGATAAGTTTTAAATTCTGATATGTGGTTCATGCACTGTATAGTTAATCTATTGTTAGTGGAATAGAATATAGATAACTAATATTTATAGGTAACTAATATAAAAATATATATAACTATATAGTTAACTATGAATTTGTTTGTTTTTTGTATTCTTGAAAAATTAAATTCTCTATTTCTTGCCATTTTTGTTTATTAGGCATAAAGAATATTGGATGATAACTTCCATTTCCGCCAGGATAAGAAGGCGGAACAACCCAAAGTTTGTCCCCATTTTTATTTTCAAATTCAGAGACCATTATTCTAAAACCTTTCACAACAAAATCTTCAAAAACTAAATTAATAATGGCTTTTGTTTTTTCGTCGTCTAGAAATTTAATTTCAATGTTTTTTGGTAAATATTTCATAATATTAAAAATTAGTATTTTGTCTTTTAATCTGTTGTTTCGATGTCACACGGTTCGCAATAGCCAAATGGCATTTTTGCACGAATCAACAGATTAGATTTGTGTTTATAAGCCGTTTTAAAGGCTTGGTTAGAAAAATACTAAAGCTATTTTCTATTTTTGATCGACTTTTACTAAAACCTTAGAGCGACCTTTTTTAAATCCTTGGTTTATCAAAATTTTTTTATCATTTGGTAGCTTTCTCCACTTCCTTGTTTTTTCCCATTCGTTAGGATTTAAACCACCATATTTTAATTCCTTATAATCCTTAGCAATTTCTTTTCTACGCCTAGCAGAGAGTTTGCATTCACAAAGTCCTTTTATGTAGAAAATTCCTTTAACCTGATAGATATCAAGCGGACAAAACAACACATTACATTTTTTGTAAAATCGGCACTGAGCCATAATTTTTCTGCTTTGTTTGGTTACAAAATGTGTGTAACCATTTTCTAATGTAAAATTTTTTGTAATCATATTTTTTAAATTAATTATTATATGGTCACGATAACACCCCGTTTTTTCGTTGTTTGGGAATTTAAAGGAATTTAAGGAATTCTAAAAAACAAGATAAACAAAAAGACAGCCGTTTAAAGCTGTCTACATAATTTTAATATTTTTTAATTTTTAAATTGTTTTAGGAATCCGTTTCAGAATCCAAAATTTTGCACAATTTTTTTAGTTTAACTTTTCCGTCATGACTAAATTTTCCAGATTTAACAACACTAAATAAATCTATTCCTAACTTTTCTTTTCTTTTAGCTATTTCATTAATTCTCAACAAATATCCATAAATTCTATCATTATACATAACTTTTTCTTTTTTATCTGCCTTATCAATTTTAGCCAAATCTGCTTGATAATATATTAAACAAGTTAAGTCCTTGATGTTAACTTTTTTCTCACCATAAGGTTTATAATCTTTATATATCAATTTAATAGAAACTTTGTAACTATAATCACAATTTTCATTATAGCCATCATGTTCTTTGTCATCATTATAATCCTCAGGATCAAAATCTTTGTCTCGCTCTACTTCTTTAATCTCATCACCAAACATTAGCATACATAAAGCACCTCTAATAGAATAAAATTTAAAACCAACTTCTTTTTTATTATAATAAATTTTTATCTTATTATCTTCTTCAAATTTTTTTAAATAAAGTATATCTGGCAATTGCTCAGGATTTGCTCGCTCAAGAAATTTTTCAACATCAAGCCTGTCGTATTTAATTTTTATCTCATTATTAGCAAGATAATTTTTTGTTAATATGTCTAAATTTTTTAAAACTTCTGGATTCTTAATCAATACAATTTCTTCTTCAATCAATTCCTCCATTTCTTTTTTAAACTCTTCCATGTTTTCTTCATCAGTTAAATGCTCATCAAATTTTGGAAAATCTTTTAACTTAAAAATGACAGTATTTTTAACACCCCTTTTGTGCTTCTTTCTTTGGTCAATAAGAAATTTACAGAGTTTAAATTGATATTTTTTCTCATCAAACATATAACTTTAATAATAACATTAAAAGCAAAATAATTAAAGAACAACTTTGTAAAAATACAGAATTAACACTGTATTCTCGCTACATTTGTCTAGTTTCAAGGAACACTGCTTAAAAAAACACTCTAAACAGAGAATAAGTCCCTTATCTACCACCTTTTACCATTCTTAGGAGTCACAAACCAAACCACACCCCCCATACCCCTTATTAATACCTTTTTTATGATTAAAAATTTTGAATCTAGATATATAAATTTTTAGTCAGCTTTTAATCTTTAATAGATTCCGCTCTCGTTGGATCTCACGGTTATGTAGATTCAACAACTACAAGCAAACAAATAGGATATTGTCTCTGCAGAACTTTATCCTATTTTTTGTTTGTTAAATCAAAGGTCGCTCACACAAATTAATTAATTAGATTAACGCTTATGACACGTGGAACAGCAGTCTTATTAACCAACTTCAAATCAGTAACATCTTGCGAATTCAACGGGGATATGTTTATTGAGCCAGATTCTAATGGGGCTTTACTGCTTGAATGTTTAGACCAAGTTAAAACAGTTAGACAATTCAAACGAGCAATAGAAAAGTTTAATAATGATTGTTTTGGCTATAATGATGTGCCAATACATTTAATTATTAAAAAGTTGCGAGATATTAAGTTCAAAGAGAGCACATATTTTAAGTATTGGTTTTCTGACTACCTCACATTTTTAAATATTTCTTGGTTTAAAATCAAAATCACTGACATGGACGGAAAGATATTCTACTTACTCCCTGGGGAACTCGCTGTTTTTTTCTTTGGCAAGTTTTATCTAAGTTATAA
>CAYNCE010000027.1:0-8864 GCA_964395855.1 uncultured Gammaproteobacteria bacterium
CAAAGTGAAGATTTAGATTCAGAGTGGCAAGATTTTTTAGATAAATATGATTGGTTAAATAATTAATTATGTTATTCTTAAAAAAACTCTCTGTATATATTTCTAGTTTGGTTGTTTTAATTTTATTTTATTTAATTTTGCAAACGCCAGAAAGAGTTTGGCATTTGTCAGTGATAGCTATTCTGGTTTTGTTTATTTTATTCAAACTTTTAACAGTTAAAAAATTAACTTGGCTTGAGAATCTTAAATTTTTTATTTTAATATTTTTTTTAACTTTAGCTTGCTTATTGTTTTTGTTGGTTATTGAAAATTTTTATTTAAAATATTTTATTTTAATTTTAACATCATTGCTCACAGGAGCCTTTTTTGAATTAATTTTTGTTTATTTATATCGTTCACATAAATATCAGCCTTTTAGTCTAAACCGTTATTATGAATATGTTTCAATTTTGATTTTCTTTTTTCTATCCAGTAGTTTTTTTGCTTTGCAAGTGTTTTTAAATATATCTTTTTGGTTAATTGGTTTAATTTTAACTTTATTGGCTTGTATTTTGTTTTATTTAAATTTGTGGTTAAATAAATTTGAAATTAAAAAAAATATAATATATTTTTATATTTTAGGATTATTGACTTTAGAATTAAGTTTGGCGTTAACATGGCTGCCAATTAGTTATTATCTTAAAGCATTTTGTTTAACAATTTTTTATTTTTTGTTTATTAAATTTATTAATTATCAACTGCGTGAAAATTGGAATAAGAAAAAAGTTTTATTTTATGTGTTAGGAGGGGTAGGGATTGTGTTGCTTGCGCTGGTTACGGCGCGGTGGCTTTAATTTTATGAAAAAATTATTCAAAACTAAAAAAATTAATCCTGAGCATGCGGGACAATATCAGTCAGAAAAAGTGAATGACCAAGCGCAGATTAAATCTGTGTCTGATTTGTATAATGCCCATTTTGAAAAACCTGGTCCCAGCAATTCAAGAATTTTAGTTGTAAGTTTAGTTATTGCTGTAATCTTTGGTTTAATAGCTGGGATGGTTTCTTTGTTTTTATTTTTATCTGGCGCATTTGCAAACTCACCACTTTTTTCATGGTTAGACATAAATTCATTACTACCAACCGCCAATGTGATTATTCAAAAACAAGAACAAACAACAGTTCTGGAGGACGAAAGATTTTTAGAAGTTAGTTCAGAAATTTCATCAGTTGGTGTTGGGATTTTTAAATATCGCGCAGGAAACGCAACAAATATTACTCAAAATTTTTATTCAGAGTCAGATTTTTTGGGCAGTGGCTTAATAATGACAAGTGACGGCTGGATTGTCACGACTAATGATGTGTCAATACAAGGCGAATCTTACGCGATTATTACACAACAGCACCAGATTTTTAAAGTTCAAGATATAAAACAAGATACTAATTTAGGTATTGTTTTTTTAAAAATACAAGCTGAAAATCTGCCAGTGGCTTCAATGGCTAATTTTTTAGATCTGCAAGTGGGTCAAGAAAATATTTTGCTTAAAGGAGTTAAAAATTTTAATAAAAAAACAATCTCTACACGAGTGGCAGATAAAAATTTTCAAATTACTTTTAAATTAATTCGCGATTCAGAAAAAAGATATTTGTTTTTTTCTTTAGATAAAGATTTTGATAAAAGATATTATGGCGCCCCGCTTTTTAATTTTAACAAACAAGTGGTTGGCTTATTAAGTAATTATAATAATGAAAATTATTTGATTCCTGCTGAATATTTTAAAAAATCATTTAATCAGTTAATAACTTTGGGCAAGATTCAGGATGCTTATTTAGGTTTGCAATATATTAATTTGGCAACTTCAATTACGCCAAATTTTGATGCCCACGGCGCATTAATTACTGCTATAAACTATGATTCACCACTTAAAGAAACAAATGCGGGAATCAATGATATAATTATTAAAGTTAATGATGAACGAGTAAACGGGAATTATAATTTAACTAATTTAATTCAAAATTATCGGACAGGAGATAAGATTAAACTAACTATCGTTCCTCAAGGCAAAGAAAATGGTGAAGAAAAGATTGTGGAAGTTGAACTTAAATGAAATTTCTAAATTATCTTTATGACAAAACGCATTATAAAAAAAATTCATCATTGGACAATACCACATGAAGGCAATGACCACAAACCCTTGGCTATTCGCCATAAATCATTATTGGTTTATTCAGCTTTGCTGATTTTAGTAAAAGTTGCATTAATTGGCGCTTTATCTTTTAGTTTTCCAAATGTAGCGGAATTTTCAACTATTACAACTAACCGCATTGTTGAGTTAACTAACAAAGAACGCCAGGCGCAAAATTTGCCATCTTTAAAACATAGTTCAGTTTTAGATACTTCAGCTTTTAAAAAAGCTAAAGATATGTTAGAGCATAATTATTTTGCGCATACTTCGCCAGACAAAGTAAAACCTTGGCAATGGTTTAAAGAAGTTGGTTACAATTATACTTTTGCTGGTGAAAATTTGGCAATGAATTTTATTGAAGCGGAAGATTCCATGTCAGCTTGGATGGATTCACCAACACATCGTGATAATATTTTGTCAAAAAATTATATTGAAATCGGGATTGCTGTTGTAGTTGGTGAGATTGATGGTGTAGAAACTACTTTGGTTGTTCAGCATTTTGGCAGAACTTATGCAAGTATAGCTGGTGAAAGTTTTAATCCAACATCACCGCCAATTGAAACAGAACAAGTAGCTGGACCAATTAATGTTTTAGAACAAGCAGCTAAGCAAGAAGTTAGACTGGAAACCAAAAATTCATCTAGCTGGGTTGCTAAATTTGTCCAATATTCTGAAATTTTTTTCTTAATTGTTTTGGGCTTTATAATTTTAAATTTAATATTAACCATAATTATTCGTGTAGAAATTCAACACAAACCAATTATTATGCATTGCCTGTGGGTGATTTTATTGGCCTTAACAATGATAATGTTTAAATTGCATTTTATGGAAGGGATGGGGAGAGTGGTTAGTGTAATATAAAATATGCTTTCTTTTCCAAAAAATTTCCTATGGGGCACAGCTACTTCGGCGCATCAGGTTGAAGGCAATAATACCAATTCAGATTGGTGGTTTTGGGAACAAAAAAATAAAGGAAAGATTTTAAATGTGGCTGAAAAAAAATTTAAAAATAAAAAATTTGAACCATCAAACAAAGCTTGCGATTCATATAATAAATACAAAGAAGATTTTGCTTTGATTGAAAAAATGAATAATAACGCGCATCGGCTTTCCATTGAATGGGCGCGAATTGAGCCAAAACAAGGTGAGTGGGATTTAGATGAATTAGAGCATTATAAAAAAGTTCTTAAAGATTTAAAAAAACGCAAAATTTCAGTTATGTTAACTTTGCAGCATTTTACTTTGCCTAATTGGCTGGCGCAAAAAAATGGTTGGACAAATTGGCGCAGTCCAATGTTTTTCAAGCGTTACGCAGAATTTGTAGCTAGAAATTTAGGCGATTTAGTAGATTTTTGGATTACTATTAACGAACCTGAAATTTACGCGGATATGAGTTATCTCAAAGGTTATTGGCCACCACAAGAAAAAAATATTAAAAAAGCAGGAAAAGTATATTTAAATATGATTCGGGCGCACAGAAAAGCATATAAAATAATTCACAAAATTTTAGACTTAAAAAAACAAAAAGCAAAAGTTGGCATATCAGCTAATGTAATGTCTTTTGCCGCGTATAAAAAGCATCGTTTAATTGAATTGCTTTATGTGCATTTAGCTGATAGATTGGTTAATCATTCATTTTTTGATTTAACTAAAAAACATCACGATTTTTTAGGTATTAATTATTATTTTAGAGTGCGTTTAAAAAAGGAAAAAGGTAGTTTAAAACCAGTTGTTGAAGAAATTACAGAGCAAGAAAGAGAACTGTCAGATATGGGTTGGATGATTTATCCGCACGGCATTTTTGATGTGTTAATGGATTTTAAGGATTTTAATTTGCCGATTTATATTACTGAAAATGGTATTGCCACTACTGATGACACAAGGCGTTCAAAATTTTTAATTGATCATTTAACTGAAATTCACCACGCAATTTCAGCTGGATGTGATGTTCGCGGTTATTTTCATTGGTCATTGTTGGATAATTTTGAATGGGATAAATCTTTTGGACCAAAATTTGGCTTGGTTGATGTAAATTTTAAAACATTGGAACGTCAACCTAAAGGTAGTTTTAAAGTTTATAAAGAAATTTGTAAAAATAATGGATTATGAAAAAAATAATAGAAAAAGCATTAGCATTTTTTGCTAAACAAATTCTAAAAAAATATAAACCAGAAATTATTGGAATAACTGGTTCTGTTGGCAAAACCTCGACTAAAGAAGTTATTTTTCAGGTGCTTAAGAAAAGATATAAAGTTAGACAAAATATTAAAAACTATAACACAGAAATTGGCGTGCCTTTAACAATTATTAATGCGAAATCTGGAGGTAGGAATATTTTTAAATGGCTGGTCGTATTTTATAAAGCTTTGAAATTAATTTTAATTAAAAATAAAGATTATATTAAAATATTGATTTTAGAAATGGCCGCTGACCACCCGGGTGATATTAAATATTTAACAAAACTGGCATTGTGTAAAATTGGAGTTATTACGGCAATTGGTCCAAGTCACTTAGAATTTTTTGAAACTTTAGAAAATGTTATTCAAGAAAAACAAATTTTAATTTCACATTTGGGGAAAAGTGATTACGCGATTTTAAATGTTGATGATAATCTGGTTTATCCAATGCGTCAAAAAACTACAGCTAATATTTTAACTTATGGTACAAAATCAAATGCAAAAATACGAGCTGAAAATATAAATTATAATTCAAACGGACAAGGTGTAAAATGTAAAATTGTTATTGATCAAGAATATATTAACGCTGAGTTTAAAAACATATTATCTATGTCACAATTAAGTTCACTCTTAGCTGGAATTGCGGTAGCTAAAGTGTATGGCATTAATTTGAATGAAGCAGTGGATAGTCTGCGCAATTTTAAATTTCCTGCTGGTCGTTTGCAAATAATCCCAGGCATTAAAAACACTTTAATAATTGATGACACTTACAACTCATCGCCTAAAGCTGTTAAAGTCGCTTTGGAGGTTTTGTCGCGTTTGAGTTGCTCTGGCAAACGCTGGGCTGTGCTTGGTGATATGCTTGAATTAGGCTCGTATACAGAAACAGCTCATCAAGAAGTAGGTGAATGGGTTAAGCAATTTAAAGTGGATAGATTAGTTGTGGTTGGCGAAAGATCAACTGATATTTTAAAAACCGCGGAAACAAATGGTTTAAATAATGAAAATGTTGTTAGCTTTGCAAACTCAAAAGAAGCAGGAAAATTTTTGCAAAATGAAATTAAAGAAAGGGATTTAATTTTGGTTAAAGGATCACAAGGTATGCGCATGGAAAAAATTGTAAAAGAAATTATGGCAGAGCCACTGCGCGCTAAAGAATTGTTAGTCAGGCAGGATAAAGAGTGGATAGGGAAGTAATTTATGATTTACATAATCATCCCAACTTACAATGAAAAAGAAAACATTGAAAAATTAATTAAAGCTATTTTTGATTTGCAAATTCCGGATTTAAAAGTTTTAATTGTGGATGATAATTCACCAGATGGCACTGGGCAAATTGCTGAAAATTTAAAAGCAAATTATCCTGTTGAAGTTTTACATCGTTCAGGGAAATTAGGTTTGGGTTCTGCTTATCGCGCTGGTTTTAAGTTTGCATTAGAAAAAAATGCAGAATATATTTTTGAAATGGATGCAGATT
Source organism: uncultured Gammaproteobacteria bacterium (assembly GCA_964395855.1). Classification (GTDB taxonomy): domain Bacteria; phylum Patescibacteriota; class Patescibacteriia; order UBA2196; family UBA2196; genus CAYNCE01. The sequence goes on from CAYNCE010000027.1 coordinate 5,818, forward strand.
TTTCTCATGATCCAAAAGATATTTCAAGTATGCTTGAGAAAGCGCAAGATGGCGCAGATTTAGTTATTGGTTCAAGAAAAGTTAAAGGCGGTAAAATTATTGGCTGGAATTGGTGGCGCCATTTTTGTTCAGACGGCGCCATGTTTGCTTCTAGATTATTATTAAATTTAAAAACAAAAGATGTAACATCTGGATTTCGCTGTTTTAGAACAGAAACTTTAAAAAAAATAAATTATCAGAGAATTACTAGCAATGGCTATGCTTTCCAAATTGAAATGGTTTATCAGTTAGAAAAAGGAAATTTTAAAATACAGGAAGTACCAGTAATTTTTTCAGACCGTCAAAAAGGCAAATCAAAATTAGGCAAAAAAGAAATAATTGATTTTTTCAAAACTATTTTAAGATTGAAATTTAAAAAAGATTATGTTAAAATTAACAATATAATTAATTAATCAAAATTATGTTAAAAAGAAATTTATTTTTTGTTGTATCTTTTTTCTGTCTATGTTTTGTTTTTTTATTATCTATAGTTAATATAGTTAACGCAAAAGATGAGCCTTGGGCAATTGGCGAATGGCGTTTGCATTTAAGCCAAAAGGCTGTTGATCAGGGTTATACTGTGGTAGTTGACACAGACAGGTTTAAATTAGGTGTTAGAGATAATGCTGTTAATCAACCTGTAACTGTTGTAATACGCGAATTAACTGAATATTGGGCGCCAGACGGTCCTGTTGTAGATGCCTATGGCAATCAAAAAGATTATAAACGCGTTTCTTCTGCTTGGGAATTTGATTTATTAGGAGACCCGCGAGTCGGAGTTTTAAACAAACCACTTTATGTGGCTATAAAAAACCCTGAAAGAAAAGATGAATTTGGAAATAAAATAATGAACAGAAAACAAATTCATTTTTGGGATAGTAACGCAAAAGTTTGGCATCCACTTCCAGGCACAAATGATTTGGAAGAAAATTTAAGTCGCGCCTTAATTCATTTGCCTTATTCAATTTTAGCGATTTTTGAAATACCAAATGAGTATGAAGCTTGGGCATCATGGTATGGTGATTCTTTAACTCCGAGTTCGCTTTATAATTGCGCTTCTAATAAATACGAAATTGGTTCATATGTTAAAGTTTGTCGTTCAGACAATCGTTATAAATGCGTAAAAGTCAGAGTGGTTTCAACTGGTCCGTTTGTAGATAATCGTATAGTTGATTTGACTAAAACTGCATTTAGTGTGATTGGTAATCCAGGTGGTGGCGTTTTAGCAGTTCGTGTTTCTAGTTATTAGATTTAAAATATGTTCCTAATCGCGATATTATTATATTTTATAATTTCAATATTAAATTTAAGATTAGCAAGTTTAATTTTAATTGTTTTATTGCCAAGTTATTTGTTAAGATTTCAAATTAATTTTTTACCAACTACTTTTTTGGAAATAATGATAGGTGTGATTAGTTTGGTTTGGTTTATACAAAAAATTATCCCGAGTACTCGGGATAAGAATTTAGTAAAATCTTTTGAAGAATGTAAAGAAAAAGTTGGCGTTAGTTTTTTATTTATTTTAGGTTTATTTATTTTAACAGCAAGTATTGCTGTTTTTGTTTCACCAGAAATTAAATCAGCTTTAGGGGTTTGGAAGGCATATTTTATTGAACCAATTATTTTATTTTTTATTTTTTTAGATATTTTTTCAAAAAAAGATATTTCAAAAATATTATTTGCGCTAACTTTAAGCGCGACTTTGGTTTCTGGTTTGGCTATTTTGCAAAAATTTACTGGCTGGTTTGTTCCGTATACTTTTTGGGGTAAAGATGATACTTTTCGTGTTACTAGTTTTTATGGTTTCCCAAATGCTATTAGTTTGTATTTAGCGCCAATTATTCCTTTTTTCTTTTATAATATTTATTATTTATTTAAAAACACACAAAAAAATTGGTTTAAAATTACATTAAATATTTTAGTTATTTTTTCTAGTTTTTTAACAATTATTTGGGCGAAATCAACAGGAGCTTTAGTTGCTTTGTTGTCTGGATTTTTATTAATTAATTTATTTAGAAAAAAAACTTTTTTTTTAATTTTATTAATAATTTTAATTATTTTTAGCAGTATTTATTTTGAATTATTACCAAAAAATGTTTTAGATGCATTATTGTTTAAAGATTGGAGTGGGCAGGTTAGATTGAAAATGTGGGTTGAAAGTGTTGAGATGTTAAAAAATAATTTTATTTTTGGAGCGGGATTGTCAGGATATCAGACCCTAATTGTTCCTTATCATGTTTGGGATTTTGTTGAAATTTTTCAATATCCGCATAATGTTTTTTTAAACTTTTGGTCTGAAATTGGTTTGTTGGGTTTAATAAGTTTTATTGCTTTAATCTTTATTTTTTATAGAAAAATTTTTACTAACATAAAATTACAAAAAAATAATTTTTTAAATTTTGCTTTAGCTTGGAGTATGGCAATTATTTTAATACACGGTTTAGTTGATGTTCCATATTTTAAAAATGATTTAGCAATTTTATTTTGGTTAATTTTTGTAATTTTATTTTTATCTGATAATAATGATATTAAAGAAAAATAAAATCTATACTTTAATTTTAATTTTTATATTTTCAATATTGTTTATTTTTCGTTTAAATAATGCTATAAATTATAACTGCTATTGGGGTTATGATGGGGCTAAACATATTGAATATATTGATAGTATTGAAGATAAACTGCGTTTGCCAAGTTTTAATGAAAATTATTTAGCTTGGCATGCGCCATTTTATTATTTTGCATTAGCAATTCCAGTTAAAATTTATCACGCGTTTAATATTGATGCGGATTTTTTTACTCGCATAAATTTTTTGCAAATTTTAAGCGCATTTTTAGATATTTTGTTTTTATATATTTTTTATAAAACACTAAAATTATTAACTAAAAATAAATTTGTTCAACTTTCAACTTTGCTTGGAGTTGGTTTTTTTACACCTTTGATAATGGTTAATAATTATTTAACAAATGAGATTGGATTATTTTGGTTAACAATTTTGATTTTTTATTTT
>CAYNCE010000028.1:0-4561 GCA_964395855.1 uncultured Gammaproteobacteria bacterium
GGGGAGAGACCCTATATGTCCATAGACCTATCTCAACTCAACACAAAAAAAATCCTACTAATAATTTTATTTTTAGCGGTTTGTTTTGGTTTGGGTTTTGGAATTTATTTTTTATTTTTCCGCGCGACAGACACAGCGCCGGGGCAAGAGATTTATAGTTTGCCGGGAAAAGGTTTGCCTCAAAGCAAGGAAGGATTTGGAGCAGAAGTAGTTTGTGAAGGCGAGGATTGTCTTAGTGGTTTGCCAGAATCTGAAGATGTTGAATTAGGGGCTGAGCAAACTGAACCAGATAAAATCGCTCAAGGACGACAAACTTTAACTTTGCCAATGTTTGAAGACAAAGTTGTGTCTCCAACACTTTCAACAGATGGAAATGGAATTGCTTTTTATAATTCAGAAGATAATAAATTTTATATTATTTCAGAAGCAAGCGAAGAGCCAATTTTGTTAAGCGACCAAGAATTTTTTAATGTTGAAAATGTGTTTTGGTCAATAAATAAAACTCAAGCTATTATAACTTATCCTGATGGCAGTAAAATTTTATACGATTTTGTCGCGCGCAAACAAACAACATTAAATAAAGAAATTAATGAACCTGTTTTTTCTAATGCAAATGATGTTGCTTACAAGCATTTATCCTTTCAAGAAGATGGCGAAAATAATTGGCTGGCAGTTACTAATCCATTAAGCGGCCAAACTCAACTTATTGAGCCATTAGGAGATAATGCTGATTTTGTGCAGATTGCTTGGTCCCCGGGCAATGAAGTTGTGGCTTTATATTCTGACCCAATTGGTTTAGATAAATCTGAAATATTTTTTATTGGTTTGCAGGCCGAGAATAATAAATCATTAATTGTAGATGGCAGTAATTTTAAAGGTTTGTGGTCGCTAACAGGGAATAAGATTTTGTATTCTGTTGTGAGCGCGCAAAATAATTATAATCCGCAGTTGTGGATTGTGGACGCGCGCCAAGATGTTTTAGGCCAGCATAAATTTAATTTAGGACTTTCAACATGGGTGGATAAATGCGTGTTTGCTAATGAAACTAAAGTTTATTGCGCGGTGCCTAAAGAATTGCAAGAAGGCGCGGGGTTGTATCCGGAATTAATTACAAATACCAGTGATATGATTTATGAAATAAATTTAATAACCGGATTTAGCAAATTATTAGCTGACCCAGTTTTATCGTCTGGAGGAAGTTTTTCAATTTCTAAAATTTATTTATCCCGCAATGGGCAATATTTGTTTTTTTGGGATAGTTTAACGCAGCAGATTTATAAGATACAATTGAAATAAAGACCATAGCCCAAAAGATAATTTTTTAAAACTCGTAAATTTTTTTCCTGCGAAAAAATTTACTCTGTGTTCGCCAAAATTTGCCCTTATGGGCAACCAAGCAATTTTGGCTCTCAAAGGTTTTAAAAACTTATCTTTTGGGCTTGTTAAATTAAAATTTTTGTGCTATTTTTATTTTAGATTTATGTATTCTCAAATAGACTCTAATAAACGCAAAACAGCAATTTTAATGCTAATTTTTGTAGCAGTTGTTTTAGGAATTGGCTATTTTTTATTTTATTATTATAATGCAATTGAATTTTTAATAATCGCAGTTATAATTTCAGCGCTAATGAGTTTGACTAGTTATTTTTCTGGTGACAAAGTTGCTTTAATGAGCGCTGGGGCTAAAGGACCGCTAGAAAAAAGTGACAACCCTTATGTTTATCGTGTAGTAGAAAATTTATGCATTACTGCTGGTCTATCAATGCCAAAAATATATATTATTCCAGAAAGTTTTCCAAACGCATTTGCTACTGGTCGCGACCCAAAACACGCATCAATTGCTATTACGCAGGGTTTGATTGATAGATTAGAAAATGAAGAATTAGAAGGCGTGATTGCGCATGAGTTAGCGCATATTAAAAATTATGATATTCGTTTAATGACCGTGGTTATAGTCTTGGTTGGAATTTTGGCTTTATTATCAAATATGTTTTTAAGGTTTAGATTATTTGGTAATGGTCGGCGCGACAGTAAATCTGGGGGACAAGGGCAGAACATTATTATGATAGCAGGTTTGGTCTTGTTGATTTTATCGCCAATAATTGCTAAAATAATTCAGTTAGCTATTTCGCGCAAAAGAGAATTTTTAGCTGATGCTGAAGGGTCGCTTTTAACTCGTTATCCAGAAGGTTTGGCGCGAGCTTTGGAAAAAATTTCAGAATATAAAATTCCAATGAAACGCGCTAGTAATGCTACAGCTCATCTTTATATTGTTAGTCCATTTGGGGCTAAAGCCAAAAAAGGTTTAGCCAAAATGTTTTCTACTCATCCGCCAGTTGAGGAAAGGATAAAGGTTTTGAGGGGGATGTAATATTTATGCAAAAAAAATACAATAAATTCACTAATAGATTAGAAAATGTTCTTGAAAAATCCAAGACCTTGGCTTTGGGCGCCAATAAAAAAGAAGTGGAAACTCAAGATTTCTTCTTGGCTTTAATAGAAGCCAAAGGTTCAATTGCGCGCGAGATTCTATATAAATCAGGTTTGAAATTGCCTGCAATTAAAAAAAAGTTTATGGAAACAGATCAGGTAATAGAATTTTCAGCTACAGCCAAGCGGGTAATTGAGCGAGCTGTTAGTTTGGCCGCGCGTTTTGACCAAGCTTATGTAAGCACAGAACATTTGTTATTTGCTTTGATTGATGTTGATAATTTAAAAATTAATAAGTTATTAATGGATAATGGCGTGAATGGCAAAAAGATGGTGGAGCAGTTGTTTTTAGTTTTAGATTCAGCAGTTAATTTTGAGAGAATGAGCCAGACAGTTGAACAATTAGGTAAAATGTTATCTGATGTGGATGCGCCAGAAGATGAAATTTTTAAACAAATGGATAAAGTAATGGATTTTGCCGGGCTACTGCCAGAAGATGCTGAACAGGAACAAGCTAAAAACAAAGAAGTAATGGTAAAAGAAAGAAAATATGCGCGCAAAAAAACTAAAAAAACTTTATTGAATTTTTTGGCTCGTAATTTGACAGATGAAAAAGAACAGAAAAATATTGATCCAGTTATTGGACGAGATGATGAAATTAAACGGGTAGTGCAGATTTTATCGCGGCGCACAAAAAATAACCCTGTTTTATTAGGTGAACCAGGCGTGGGCAAAACAGCAATTATTGAAGGATTGGCTAAGAAAATTTCGCAGGGCGATGTAGCTGATATTTTGTTAAATAAAAAAATTTACGCGCTTGATTTAAGTATGCTAGTAGCCGGCGCGTCAATGCGCGGTGAATTTGAGGCGCGGCTTAAACAAGTGATTGAAGAGGTTAAAAACGACCCAGACATTATTTTATTTATTGACGAGTTGCACAATGTGGTTGGCGCAGGATCTTTGCCTGGGGCAATGGATGCGGCTAATATTTTAAAGCCAGCTTTGGCGCGCGGCGAATTGCGTTGCATTGGCGCCACAACTTTTAATGAATATAAAAAATACATTGAAGAAGATGCAGCATTGGATAGGCGTTTTCAACCAGTTCAGGTTTTAGAGCCAAGCATTGAAGAGGCAGTACAGATTTTGCAAGGCGTTAAAAGTAATTATGAAAAACATCATCTAGTAAAAATTAGTGATGAGGCAATATCATCGGCAGTTGAACTATCAGTTCAATATTTGCCAGAAAAATTTTTGCCAGACAAAGCCATTGATTTGATTGATGAAGCGGCAGCTAAGTTGCGTGTTGAAGCCAATGTGGTTGATGAGGATTTGCGCCAGCTAAAATTGATTGAGAAGAAAATAATAGAAATTGAAGAGCAGAAATTTGAATATGTTAAAAAGGAAGATTATCCAACTGCTTTGAAATTGAAAGAAAAAGAAATTGTTTGGCAAGACAAATACATGGCTTCACAGGAAAAAATTTTACAAACACCTAAAGTAGATAAATGGCTAGGTCAAATCAAAGTTAAAGATATTGCTGAAGTAGTAAGCCAGGCTACAGGTTTGCCGTTAGAAAATTTGGTTAATTTGGAAAATCAATTAGTAAATGTTGAAAAGAGATTATCGCAAAAAATTGTGGGACAGAATGAAGTTTTAAAACAGTTGGTTTTTTATTTAAAACGCGCTAAAGCTGGCTTGGCAGGTAAACAGCGGCCATTAGGTTCATTTATGTTTTTAGGACCATCAGGGGTGGGTAAAACTGAAACAGCTAAAGTTTTAGCTCAAGAAATTTTTAGTCGGAAGAATAAATCTGCTGGTTTGGTGAGGTTTGATATGTCAGAATTTGCTGACAAATTTAATTTGTCGCGATTAATTGGCGCGCCAGCAGGATATATTGGCTATAAAGAAGGCGGGCGTTTAACTGAAGCAGTGCGACGCAATCCTTATTGTGTGGTTTTATTTGACGAAATTGAAAAAGCTCATCCAGAAGTGTTTAATATTTTATTGCAGATTTTAGATGAAGGTGAATTAACTGACGCATCTGGCAAACGAGTTAATTTTAGAAATACAGTAATTATTTTAACTTCAAATTTGGGCAGCGAAAAATTTGAAATGCGAAATATTGGGTTTG
>CAYNCE010000028.1:4661-8856 GCA_964395855.1 uncultured Gammaproteobacteria bacterium
TAATTTCTCAAACTAAAGAAATTTTTAAACCGGAATTTTTAAATCGTTTAGATAAAATTTTAGTTTTTAAATCTTTAAGCCTTAAATCAATGGAGAAAATTGTGGAAATGGAATTGAATAGATTGGTTCACAATTTGGCTAATAAAAATATAAAATTAGTTTGGAATGAAAAATTTGTGCAAGCTTTAGGGCACGAAGCTTTTTCTTTTGAAACTGGCGCGCGTAATGTGCGACGAGTGGTTGAGCAAAGAGTAGAAAATAAATTAGCTGATAAAATATTGTCTCGGCAAATTAAACCAGGAGTTGATGTAAAATTAAATGAGTTAAAAAATGAAACTTAAAAAATTCATTTTAGATATTTTATTTCCAATTAATTGTTTGGGTTGCGGTCAAGACAATATTTGGCTGTGTGAACAGTGCCAGAATAAAATTAAAATTAATAAAAATTTAATTGAATCAATTAATTTTTCACCATCTTATATAGATGGTTTTTTTGTGTCTGCGGATTGGGAAGACAAGGTTTTGCAGGATGCGATTCATAAATTTAAATATAATTTTGCGCGAGAATTAGCAGAGCCATTATCAAAGTTGATGATAAAAAAAATTACTGAATTAAATACTGAATTAATTCATGAATTAAAAAATTTTGTTATTTTACCTGTGCCATTGCATCAACGGCGATTAGCTTGGCGTGGGTTTAATCAAGCAGAATTATTAGCTCAAGCCGTAGCTCAAGAATTTGGTTTGCAGATAAATAATAATTTATTAATTAGAAAAAAATATACTTCACCGCAAGTAAAGTTAAAAAGTAAAGATAGAAATAAAAATATTCAGGGAGCGTTTGAAATTAAATCTAATTTAATATTTAAAAACATTTTATTAATTGACGATGTGATTACAACAGGCGCCACAATGAATGAGATTGCTAGAATTTTGAAAAATAATGGCGCAAAAAAGGTTTTTGGTTTAGCGATTGCAAGAGGTTAAATCTAGGGTCTCCCCTCCTTTTCAAGGAGGGGTGTTTCAAAGAGCCAGTGGCTCTTTGAAACGGGGTGGTTAATATTTTTCAAATCAAATATCTTATTTGCTTAACAGCATTTTCAAATTTTAAATTTATTTTTTCTAAAATTTTCTGCTCATGTAATTTTATTTCTTGAGCCGCAACAGAAGAAAGGGAAGCAATGGTCAGGGTGTTGTCTTTAAAATACATTGCCTTAACTTTATTTATTATTTTTTGACCCCATTTTTTTGCAATAATTTTGTCAAATTCTTCGCAAATTAAAGTAGCATGGATTTGTTTAGCAAGTCCAGATCTTTTTTGTAAATTTTTATTAAGAATTTTTCCTATTGTTGAAAACGGCATATAGAGTTAAAATCGCAATACTGGCATTTGTATTTTGAAGGCGTTGCCTCAAAGTCAGCTTTTTTAATTTGTTCAATCAAATCTAAAATTTTATTTTTTTGTGTTTCTATTTCTTTTTCAGTACCTAAAAACGAAACTTTGGTATTATTGTCTAAATAATAAAAGGTTAATTTTTTAATATCCCAGCCAAAAGTTTCTTGACCAGCCATTTGGTAAATCAATAATTGGTCTTTTTCTATTTTTTTTATATCTTTAGCTGTACCAGTTTTATAGTCTATTATCTCAACTTTATTGCCTAAATTGTCCACACGATCAATAACTCCTTTGATTGTGTAATTTTTAATTTTAAAATTAAAACCTTTTTCAAGTTCTAAAACTTGCGGTGGGTCAGATTTAATCTGATTATATAATTTTTTTAAAGATTCCCTGCCTTGTTTTTTGTATTTTTCTTTCTGCTCTTTAGATTCATACCAATCATCAATCCAACTTTCCTGATATATTTCTAGTAATTCTTCTATAGAAGGTAATGTGTTTTTGTGTTTTTGCCTGTCCGCCATAGCTTTAGCGGAGGCGGATGTTTTAATGTTTTTCGTAAATAAATCACCTTGCAGATTATCACCACTTCCCTTAATTAACAAGAAGAATTTCTGTAAAACAGAGTGCATTGTCTTTCCATAACTAAACACAGCTTTGCCTATAACAGGAATTTTTAAAATAAAGCTAAGGTAATATTGATAAGGACAGGTCTCATACGCTTTGAGTTGAGAATAAGAAAAATGTTGGCCCGCCTGCGCTATTTTGCCACCCTTTGTCGCTCCGGCGGGCAAGTTATTTGTTTTTAGCTGGAGTTTATCCGCCGAAGTGTTAAAGGACTTTTGGGGAACGGAGGCGGATGACTCCAATTTAATTTCATAAATAAATCTAGACAGCTTCTTCTTACGACTGCCACCATAATCATCTGCTGAAGTAAAAAATAATCCAGTTTTGGCGCGAGTCATTGCAACATAAAATAAACGCCGTTCTTCTTGTAAATGAATGTCACCAGTTGGAATAATTTCTTTTACTAATTCATCAGGCAATTGGATTGGGTCTGAACGATTAATTGATGGAAAACGTTTATCAACTAAATTAACAATAAATACATATTTAAATTCCAGTCCTTTGGCTGAATGAATTGTCATTACTTTAACAGCTTCAGGTCCTTCTTCTAGTTCTTTAGATAAACTTCCTTGCTCTCCTGATTCTAATTCAAGCTCTGTTAAGCGCATAAAATTTTTAATTGATTTGTTATCAAAAGATTTTTCAAATTCATCTATTTTTTTAATAAATAAATTTATATATACGAAAGATTTTTCATCATTTTTATTTAATAACCATTGAGAATATTCAAAATCCTGTAAAAATTTTAAAACCACAGCTTTGGTGTTTTTTTCGCGCGCAAGTTTAGTGTGGGTTGAAATAAAATTTAAAATTTTATTAATTTTGCGCGCAGTTTCTGGTTTTATTTTTTTTAAATCCCGAGTAATCGGGATTTGTTGGCAGGCTTCAAAAAGTGATAAAGTTTTGCGTTGGCTAAAGCGTGAAATTTCCATTAAATCTTCTACTTCAATATTTATCATTGGAAAATTAAGTACTCGCCACATAGCTAAAGATTCATGGTAATTATCTAGTAATTTTAAATATGCCAATACATCCATTATTATCTCTTTAGAATAAAGACCTTTAGAAGCTACAAAATTAAATGGGATATCAGCATTTCTTAATCCATTCAAGAAAGCTTCAGCTTGATTGTTGGCGCGCACTAAAATTGCAAAATCGTTCCAGTTATTTTTATATAATTCTAAGATTTTGTTAATGACCCCATCTACTTCTTCAGATTCTGTCGCAAAATGTAAATGTTCAATAATCCCGTCATCTTTTGAATTAGATTTTAATTTTTTAGATAATTTATTTGCGCCTTGCAATTTAACTTCTAATCTTTCAGGATTATTAAGTTGAATAAAATTATACGCTAAATCTAAAATGTTTTGTGAAGAACGATAGTTTTGGTTTAAATAAATTTTTTTACTTTTAGGAAAATCATCTTTAAATTGCAAGATATTTGAAACACTAGCTCCGCGAAATTTATACACACTTTGATCATCATCACCTACAACTGTTAGATTTTGGACAGGTTTAAAACCTGTCCCTACTAATAATTTAACTAATTCATATTGAGCCCAATTAGTATCTTGAAATTCATCAACTAAAATATATTTAAATTGATATTGATATTTCTTTAATATATTTGGTCTTTCCTGAAAAAGTTTTAAAGTATAATTGATTAAATCCCCAAAATCTAAACTTGAATTATCTAATAATAATTGTTGGTAAATATGATAGGCATTGGCGATTTCTTCTAGTCTTTTAATTTCACTAGTTGCGTCTTCGCCTCCAGTAGCTTCCATATTATCAAGATTAATTTTTAATTTTTCTGCGTACTCAAGATAATCTTGTGGCCAAATTTCTTCATCTTTACAGCGGGAAAAGTGATTGATTAATGCGTGGATGAATTTGGTTGGATTGCCTAATGGGCGATAATAATCTAAATTAAATTTGTCTAAGTTTTGACGCGTTATCATCCACTGCTCGGTTTGGTTAAGTAATTTAAAATCATTTGGAATGCCGATGTCTAAACCATGTTGTTTTAAGATGCGTTCACAAAAAGCATGGAAAGTCATAATCCATAAATCTGTGTAACCATAAGGCAAAAGTTTGTCTACGCGTTCTTCCATTTCTCCAGCAGCTTTGTCAGTGAAAGTTAAAGCTAAAATCTGATCAGATTTTAGCTTT
>CAYNCE010000029.1:0-3540 GCA_964395855.1 uncultured Gammaproteobacteria bacterium
TGCCATGGACGGTATTTTGAATACCAACTTTCTATTTCTGGCTCTTTATCTGAATTAGGATAACTAATTGTTCTTGAGAATTCAGCTTCAGCTCCATTGTGAGCTATTTCAATGCATTTAATTTTTTCTGGTTCTAAATCAGTGGTTTCAACATATTTTGTTTCACCAGGTGAAGTAAAATTCCAAACTTTAGGCGTGGTAGTTGCCACCTGCCTGCCGTCATTCGTGCCCCAAAATTCAAAACGTAAATCATTATCTTGCACATGAGTTTGGAATAATAAATAGTTAGGAGTATCATTAATAAATCTTAAATCAGGCCAAGGCGGATAAATTGTTGCGTCAGTTCCAGCTGGTTCATAATAGCTTACTCTATAAGCATGAGGCTTGCGCGCTGTAATTTTCAAACCAGAATTAATAGCTAAACGAAATAAAGTAGTCGCAATCTGACATAAGCCACCGCCATATTCTGGAATTGTTTGATTGCCTTTAATCACTAATTCGGGCAAATAACCTCTGGCCGCATTAATTTCCCCCAAAGCATTGTTAGTTGAAAATTCTTCACCTGGGGCAAGCAATAATCCATTTAAAGATTGCGCGCCAACTTTAATATTATGTCTTCTATTAATTGGTGAGCCTGCAAAGATTGAAGCGCCTATACCAATTAATTCATTAATTCCTAAATCATTAATATCAGCGATATTAGTTTGTGGTTTTGTTTTTTGCACTACAATTTGAGCTGTATTTTTTTTATTATTAATTCCGAGCACTCGGGACAACTCCAAATTTGCTAAAGTTTTTTCTAAATCAATCTGATAACCAGCCTGCGAGCTTTGAAATTCTGACACTCTATTATTAATTAATCCAAATTTTGCTTCTTTAACTGGTTGTTCAATCCGCCATTTAACTGTGTTCAAATATTCTTCAACTTTCACAGATTCAAAAATTAATTTAACTTGTTTTGATTCTTTATTCCAAGCAAGATTCAGCCAGTTTTTAAATTCATTAGGAAAAACTGTAAAAATTTTATAAGGAAATTCAAATTCAGAAGTTGATGTTGTGTAAAATTCTATTTTTTTTAAAGTTAAAATTTCTTTAATCTGCGGTTCAAGAAATTTTGTTTGTTCTTTATTAAATTCTGGTTGAGATAATTTAAGTTTTAATTCTATAATTTCAAAATTTAATTGGCTTAGATTTTTTTTCAAATTATTAATTGCTAAATTATAGTCAAAAATCAAACCTGATTTGCCTTGGCTGATAGTAAAATTGTCCCAGTCAGAGGATGCCTGCCCGTTGTTTTGGAGGGGCCCGTCTTTGGCAGAAAATTCTAATTGCGGATTATTTCCTGGTTTTTCTAATTCTTGAAAATTATTAGTTAAAATCTTTTTAATTTCTATTTCATCTAAATTAAATTGCAGACTAAAATTTTTATTAACAAAAATCATTTTGATTTTTTGCCATAAACTGTCAAAAAAATTCTTTCCTCTGCCAAACCTGTAAGTAGAATTTAAAGTTGAATTTAAATCAAAAGTAATAATTTCGCGCGCCAAGTCCGAAGTAACAGAATTTGCAATCGGATAAATTTTAACAGTTTTATTTTGATAAACAAATGTCTGCCCATCACGCTGGAAGCCATCTAGTTTGGACTGAAAAATTTTTTCAGCTTGTTTTAAACTTAGACCACTTAAACTGACACCATTAATTTTTACGCCAGGATAAAATTTATCTTTATAATTCTCATCTAGTACAAAATTAATTACAAAAACTAAAACTAGCAAGCTAGTAATAGTTAAAACTAGTAAAATTATTTTTTGTTTATTAAATTTCATCTATTCACTCTTCACTTTAACAGCAACAGATTTGTTCTTTTTTGTTTTTGGCAAAACAACAGTTAGAACGCCATTTTTAAGTGAAGCATCAACTTGATCAGACTGGATTTCAACAGGCAAAACAACTGAGCGCGAAAAACTGCCCCAATAACATTCTTGGTAAAAATAGTCATCTTCTTTAACGCTTTCTTCTAGTTTGCGTTCGCCGCGAATGGTGATTACATCATTATCAATTGCGATATCAATGTCTTCTGGTTTAACTCCAGCAATAGTTGATTTAATAATGACTGCTTCTTTGGTTTGAAAAACATCAACTGACAATTGACCTTCGGCTTCTTCTTTGTCCAGCCAATCTTCATCTTGTTGTTTTGGAATTAATTCATTTTGAACTTGATTCTCAGTTTTTTCATTAATAGGAAAAAAATCTTCGTTTTCATTCTCATTTGATTTGTTGTTTTTGAGTTTTGTAAAAAAATTAGTCATATAATTATGTTTTAATTTTTATATATAAATTATATCACTTTTTTATTAATATTAACAAGTATACCACTTCCCGCCATTAAAATCATTAGCGCTGTTCCGCCAAAACTAACAAACGGCAAAGGCACGCCAGTCAAAGGCAAAAGACCAAGCATTGCCCCGATATTAAAAATTGCTTGACCGCCAATCCATAAAGCCATGCCTATAGCAAATAATTTAGCAAAATCATCAGGAGCAAATTTTGCGGTTTTTAAGATTTTAAAAACAAAATAAAAAAGTAAAATAATAAATAAAGTAGAAAAAATAAAACCTAACTCTTCAGCCATAATTGCAAAAATTGAATCCCCTGAAACTTCTGGCAAGTATTCAAATTTTTGTAATGATTTGCCCAAACCTAATCCTAACCAACCTCCCGAACCAACTGCCAGCAATGCTTGATTAATATGATAGCCAATGTCTTGTGTATCAAATGTCGGATTTAAAAAAGCAATAATTCTGTTTAATCTCCGTCCATCAGGATCTATTTTAATTAAAAACGCTAATAGCCCTGCTCCAGCCAAAATTAACCAAAAAAAATAAGACCATTTTAACCCAGCAACACAATAAATGCCAATTGCGATAACCACAATAATTACCATTGTTCCAATATCCGGCTGTAAAGCAATTAAAGCGATAATAACGCCTAACAAAATTAAAAATGGCAAAAACCCATGAGAAAAACTTTTAATATTTTCTTTTGACTTTGCAAACCATGCTGCTAAATAAATTATCAAACCCAGTTTTGCAATTTCTGATGGCTGTAAAGAAAAAGCGCCAAAATTAATCCATGATTTTGACTTATTAAGCTCTAGCCCAATTTTTGGCGCAAAAACTAAAATTAAAAGAATTAAACTAACAAACAAAATCCAAACAGCGTTTTTTTGCCAGAATTTATAAGGAATTTTTGAGCATAAAAAAAATAAAAATAAGCCTGGCAATAATCCAAACAAAAATTGATGTTTAAAGTAGTAATAATTATCTCCAAAATTAATAAAACCTACAACAGACGAAGCTGATGCCAACATTATTAATCCAAAAACAACTAAAATAAAAAAAGTCGCGATTAAGGAAGTGTTGTGTTTTTTAATTTCTTTTTTCATAATTTCTGAATCAACTCCTTAATCATTCCATCAAAATTTCTTGAACCCATAAAAGCCACCACATCCCCGGGTTTAGCAGATTTTAAGATATTATT
>CAYNCE010000029.1:3640-8384 GCA_964395855.1 uncultured Gammaproteobacteria bacterium
TCGTGGGTTAACCTTAGATGTTGAGCTAATTCTCTGCCAGAAACATCATAAACTCCTGGCTTTTGTTTATATTCAGTCAGTTTTGGAATAAAAACTTTATAAATTCCAGTGAAGATATTATTATAATTTTTCATACACTTTAAAGCCCGACCGCCGCGGTTTGGTTCAAATATTACAAAAATGCTTGCTTTAGGAAAATGCTTAACCAATGCTTTAACAGATTCTTTTGCTTTTGATGGCGAATGCGCAAAATCATCTATAATAGTTATATTATTTTTCTTACTTCTAATTTCTAATCTTCTTTTAACTCCTTTAAAAGTTTTCACAGCTTTTTTTATTTTTTCCAATTTTATTTTTAATTCTTTGGCAAGAGTAATTGCCGCGCACCAATTTTCTATATTTAAATCGCCAATTAAATTATTATAATTAAGGATGTCATCCTGAGGAGCTTGCGGCAAAGGATCTGTTGGTTTACTATAATAAATTACTTTACACATTGCATACTTCAAAACTTTATCTAAATTCTCTCCATTTTTTTTAGCAATTATTAATCCATTTTTTGGCATACTTTTAACTAAATTTATAAAAGTATCTAAATAACTCTTTTTAGTTTTAAAAATATCAAAATGGTCCCATTCAGCAGAAGTTAAAATTAAATATTTTGGATGATAAAAATCAAATTTAGAAGAATAATCCCAAGGCGATGCTGCTGGATACTCATCACCTTCGGCAATTGACCAAATTGATTTTGTCAGTCTGGCGCCGTGGTTAAAATTTAAAGGAATTCCACCAAGCATATAACTGGGATTTTTGTTTGCAGATTCAAACAACCAAGCTGTCATGGCTGTAATAGTGGTTTTTCCGTAAGTGCCAGCAATTACAATTGAATTTTTTTTCACCCCGCCAAATTTATAATTGGCGGGGTAAATAAAATATTTTTCTAATAATCTAGGAAAGTGTTCTAATTCAATTTTATTTTCTCTTGCATATTTTACTTCTACATTTTCATCTGAATAATGCGCATTGCCAATAACAATTTCATCTGGCTTGCCAACCTTTTTTAAATTAAATGGATAATAATATTTAACTTTATTTTTCTTTAAATAATCGCTCATTGGTGGAAAAATTTCTTTTGCCTCACTACCAGTAATTTTAAATCCTGCGCGCCTAAAAGCCACAGCAATTGACGCCATAGCTGTCCCACCTATTCCTATGAAATGAATGTGTTTTTTCATATTTACATTTTATCAACAACTTCAATTCCCAAAAGCTTTAAACCATTTTTAATTACTTGCGCAACAGCTAAAATTAGTCCCAATCTTTGCGCTTGGATTTCTTTTTCTGATTTTATAATTGGCACCCTTTCATAAAAACGGTGAAAATCACTAGCTAAATTAACCAAATAATTAGCAATTATATTTGGTTTATATTCTTCTGACGCCTGTATGATAATTTCTTCAAATTTTGTTAAATTTTTTAAAAGCAAAATCTCATCTTTTTCTTTTAAATCTTGAAAATTTTTATTTTCAAGTTTTAATTCTGTTTTATTTAAAATACTTTGAATACGCACATAAGTATATTGTAAATAAGGAGCTGACCCACTCTCAAAACTTAACATTTTTTGCCAATCAAATAAAATATCGGTTGTTCTATTTTGAGATAAATCATTAAATTTTAACGCGCCAATGCCCACAACTCTAGCAACTTCATTTATTTCTTTTTCAGATAAATTTGGATTTTTAGTTTTAACAATTTCTTTGGCTTTGATAATAATTTCATCAATTAAATTATCTAGCTTTATCACCTTTCCTTTTCTGGTTGACATTTTCTTGCCATCTTCATCAAGAATTAAACCAAATTTAATGTGTTCTAATTTTTCTTTTCCAGAAAATTTTAAAAGCTCATTAGATTTAAAAAGTTGTTCAAAGTGTAAAGCTTGTTGATTAGCCACTACATACAAACACTGGCTTGGTTTATATTTTTCATAACGATATTTAATAGTCGCCAAGTCAGTGGTTAAGTATAAAAAAGTTTCATCTGACTTGCGAATCATTCCTGGAGGTAAATCAAATTTGTCCAAAGGAATAATAACAGCGCCTTCACTTTCTTGAGCTATTTTTTTATTCAACGCTTCAACAACAACATCATCTAACATATCGTGATAAAAACTTTCTCCATACCATAAATCAAAAGGTCGTATATTCAATTTATTATAAGTTTGTTTAAACTCATTTAAACTAATCTGACAAAAATACTTCCACAAATCATAATTAATCTTGTCTTTGTCTTGCAATTTTTTAAGTTCTGCTTTGGCTAAATTTCTAATTTCTGGAGCATTTTTTTCTTTTTCCATAAAGTCAACATACATTTTTTCTAATTCATCAATGGTTAATTCTTCTTTTTTTTCTTGGCCATATTTCTTTTTATATTCATATAATAAAATCCCATATTGGGTGCCCCAATCTCCAACATGATTATCACTGATTACTTTATAACCTAAAAATTCAAAAATACGCGCTAAGGCATCGCCAATAATTGTGGAACGAATATGTCCGGCATGCATATTTTTAGCAATATTTGGCGCAGAATAATCAATAATTATTATTTCTTTTTTGCCAATTTTAGATGAACCAAACTTTTCTTTTTCTTTTAAAATTTCTTTCAAATTATTTTGCAAAAATTCTTCAGACAAAAAGAAATTAATAAAACCAGGTTTAATTATTTCTATTTTATTAAATATTTTTTTTAAATCTCCTAATTCCTCTAAAATTTCTTTGCCAATTTCCATTGGATTTTTGCCTAATTTTTTGCCCAAAACCATTGCTACATTACATGAATAATCACCCAACTCTGGTTGAGGAGGATATTCAACTTGAAACATAATATTATCAAGACCATAAAGATCTTTAATAATTTGGGAAGTTAGGGTTTTTAGGGTAGTTTTGATTATCATAATATAACTTTACTTTAAATTTATTATATCGTAAAGTTTGCTATAATAAAAGGGTATGAAAATTATAGACAATAAAAAAGCATATTATAATTACAAAATCTCAGACATTTATGAGGCTGGTTTGGTTTTGTCTGGTCCAGAAGTAAAATCAATTAAAAAAGGTTCTATTGACTTAAAAGGAGCGTATATATCAGTTGATGAAAATATGGAAGCGTATCTAATCAATACATATATTGCGCCATATAAACCAGCTAAAATTTATCAAATAAAATACAACCCTTACCAACCTAGAAAATTATTATTAAACAAAAAACAATTGCGTTTTTTATTTGGCAAACAAAAAGAAAAAGGAGTTTCTATCTTGCCTTTAAAAATATATATTAAAGACCGTTTAATCAAACTAGAAATTGGTATTGGAACTGGCAAGAAAAAATATGACAAACGGGAACATATTAAAAAAAGGGATTTTGAAAGAAGAAAAAGGAAAAGTTTGACATTTTAATTTTCTTATTATATAATTAAATTAGACTAGTTTATTAAATTAAGCTAGTTTTTTAAGAAATTAATTATAAAAAATATGAATGAAGAACTAACACTCGCCATTCAACAAATTTGCGATGAAAAAGGATTATCAATGGATGCTGTTAAAGAAACCATTGAAGAAGCTTTGGCCGCGGCTTTTCGCAAAGATTTTGGCGACAAAAAAACTCAAAATATTAAAGTCGAATTTAAATTAGAATCCGGAGATTTTAAAGTTTTTGATGTTAAAGAAATTGTGGAAGATGAATTGCAAGAAAAATATGAAAAACTGCGCGAAGAAATTGAAAAAATGAAAGAAGCTGGTGAAGACATTACAACTAAATTAGAAGAAATGCGCGCTACTAGAGATGGAGACAGTGATGAAGCAGAAAAGAAATTTAATCCACGCACAATGGTGTCTTTAAGCCAGGCTAAACAAGAAAATCCCGACGCAAGGTCGGGATCCCGACTTAACGTCGGGAAAATTAAAATTGGAAATGAATTAGTGCGCAAGCTTGAAGTGCCAGCTGAATTTGGCAGGATGGCAGCCCAGACAGCTAAACAAGTAATTATTCAAAAACTGCGCGAAGCAGAAAGAACAAATATTTTTGAAGAATATAAAAATAAGATTAGTGATTTGATTGTTGGCACAGTTCAACGCCAAGAGGGTAAAGTTGTTTTAGTGGACTTAGGTAGCACAACCGCTATTGTTTTACAGCAAGACCAGGCGCGCAATGATAATTATAAACCAGGCGCGCGAATGAAATTCTATGTTAAATCAGTTGAGCAGACAAACAGAGGACCTGAAATTTTACTTTCCCGTTCGCACCCAGAAATGCTACGCAAATTATTTAAACTAGAAGTGCCAGAAATAAATGCAGGCACTGTGCAAATTAAAGCTATTGCGCGCGATGCTGGTTTACGCTCTAAAATTGCGGTTATGGCAAAAGAAGAAAATCTTGACCCAATTGGTTCATGCATTGGTCAGCGTGGCACACGGGTGCAAACCATTATTAATGAATTAGGCGGAGAAAAAATTGATATAATTGAATGGGATGAAAATTTGGCTAAATTTATTACCAATGCTTTATCGCCTGCTAAAGTTTTAAAAATTGATATTAATGAAGAAAATAAAACAGTTAAAGCTTTAGTGGCTGAAGATCAATATTCGCTTGCAATTGGAAAAGGCGGACAAAATGTTCGTTTAGCCGCGCAATTAGTTGGAATGAGAATTGATGTGGTGATGGAAGGTGGGGAGAAAAAAGAGAAGGA
>CAYNCE010000030.1:0-7718 GCA_964395855.1 uncultured Gammaproteobacteria bacterium
AAGAAGTTCAGGTTTGTCCCTATGTTTTCTATTCTTTTTCAATTAATTCCGATGGTCTAGCTAGTCTATGCTTCCTAGATTGGTCAAGAAAACTTATTATTGGTGACGCGAAGAACGAAAGTGTTATAGATATATGGAATGGAAAAAAACTTTTAGAATATCAAAAAATGTTTTTACGTAAAGAAAGAAAAAAACACCTCTTCTGTGGTGAGTGTGGTCAAATGTCTCACGGACTGCCTGATGATATTGATAATTATGCAGGTGAATTATTAAAAAGGATAGAAAAATAAATGAAAAAATTAGATTTAAAACCATACACTTCTCTCTCTTTATCATCGCAAAAAGATGAGCTAGATCTTTTGGAAGAGATATTATCTTCTAATTGCGAACTGCAACCAAAAAAAATAAATAAACCCGTAATACTTTATGGCGCTGGTAGCTTAGGCAGAATGGCGAAAAAATTTTTTAATTATTTAAACATACCTTTTTTATATTTAGTAGATAAAAATGCTAATCAGCTAAAAAAAGATAAGTTTTGGCAAAACACAAAAATTATCCACCCTGATGATGTTGATGAGATAGATAAGAATAAATGTTTACTTGTAATATGCATTGTCACCACCCCCCTTATTGCTTTACGTGATGAATTAAAAGATAACGGTTGGAAAGATACGGCTTTTTTTTATGACGTAGCTGAAAACTATTGTGACAAATATCCTTTAAACAACGGCTGGTTTCTCGGAAAGATAAACAACAAGGAAAAGAAACAAATAAACAAAGTTTACTTAAAACTGGACGATGATATTTCACGCGCCCACTATCTACAATTTCTAGCATGGAGAAAACTAAGAATAGAGCTATTATTTACTAACTTAGAAATAAATAATAACAATCGTTTTTTTATCCCGGAAATAATTGATGTTTTAAGAAAAGATGAAGTTTTTGTTGATTGCGGTGCTCATCACGGATCTGTTACGGAAAAATTTTTAAAAATAGTTGATAATAAATATAAAAATATTTATGCGATAGAACCAGATAAAATTAATTTTAAAATACTTAAGGCTAAACTAAAAAATACTCCTAATTTAAATACCATAGAACTTGCTTTAAGTAACAAAAACGATGAAGCCAAATTTTATCAAGGATTTGAGTTTGCTTCAAAATTAGATGAAAATGGAAGCAAAGTCATAGGAACTATTACTCTAGATAGTTTAAATATTAAAGCATCTTTTATTAAAACGCACCTGGAAGGAGGCGACTTAAAAGCTTTAAAAGGAGCAACTAATACAATAAAAAAATATCGACCAATTATAGCCGTCACCATCTATCATAATTCTGATGGAGTTCAAAAAATACCACTTTTTTTACTAAACAATACAAAAAATTACAATTATTGTTTAAGATTACATTCGTGGGGTGGAACTGGTGCAGTATTTTATGCTATTCCGAAAGAAAGAGTTAAACATAAATTAAATTAAAAATACAATGACCAAAATTAAAAGTAAAATGCAAGGATCTTTTAAGCCAAGGGCCATGATTGCCGGGAGACAACCCTTAGGGAATATGGCGCCATTATCAACCCCAATTGTAGTTATAATTGATCCATCAAGTTTATGCAATTTCAAATGCGTGTTTTGTCCAACCGGCGATGCAAAGCTAATCAATAAAATCAAAAGATACCAAGGGTTTTTAGATTTTAAAATCTACAAAAAATGCATTGATGATCTAGGTAAATTCAACCGAAGCATACACATGATAAAACTCTACAAAGACGGAGAACCATTATTGAATCCAGAATTTATTGAGATGGTGGAATACGCAAAATCAAAGCCATGGATTGGATGCATTATGGTAGTCACAAATGGCTCAATGCTTTCTCCGAAATTATCACAAAAACTTATTAAAAGCGGTGTGGACAGAATACACATTTCTCTTGAAGGAATGTCGACAGAAAAATATAAAAATTTTACTAAAGTAAACATTGACTTTGATCTACTTGTTAAAAAAATAGAATATCTGTATTCAATCCGAGGAGAATGCGAAATAAGCGTTAAAATACCATACGAAAATTTAGATGAAGGAGAAGAGAAAAAATTTTATAAGCTCTTCAAAAATATCTGTAACAGCTACTACATTGAGAACATATCTCCAGTTTGGCCTACTTTCAACATAAACAATCTTGGCTCATTTAAAAAAAGCGTATATCAAATGAAGACAAAAAAATTAGAGGTATGCCCATATATATTTTATCAGATGGCTATAAATTCAGATGGAACCGTAAGCGCTTGTTGCGTAGACTGGAAAAGAAAACTAATAGTTGGAAATGCAAAAGACAACTCTCTTGTGGATATATGGAATGGACAACGATATAATAACCTCAGAATAAAACATCTTAAAGGGCGACGAAATAAAATAGCTTACTGTAAAAATTGCGGCCAATTAACTCATGCGTCTCAAGATAACATAGACAAGCAAGCAAGCGAAATACTTAAAAAAATAAAAATGGACAAATGACTAAACCTTTAGTTACTATCTGCATTCCAAATTATAACAATGCTAAATATATTGATGCATGTATTCAGAGTGCTTTAAATCAAACATACGAGAATATTGAAATAATTTTTATTGACGATTGCTCTTTAGATGATTCCTTTAGCATTGCTCAAAAATATTCCAATAAAATAAAAACATATAAAAACACCACGAATATCGGGCAACCCAAAAATACCAACAAATGCATTGAACTTAGCAAAGGTAAGTATTTAGTAATTTTGCATAGTGACGACCAGCTTCTACCGAATTTTGCCTCAATATTAGTTCCTTTACTTGAAAAATATCCCAACACAGGAATAGCGGTCGGGGAAAGAATGCTTACAAACGAAAAAAATGTAATTACAAAAATACCCCCTTTTTACAATATTAATTGCATTATCCCTGGACTAAAGCAAGCAAAGGTTTTTATGATGACGTCATTTTTAATTAACCAGGTTTTATTCCGGCGAGACGTTTTTGATAAAATCGGCGACATAGACGAGCGATTTATTGTAAATCTTGATGGTCTATTATGGTTTAAATGCGCTTTACAAGGCGATGTGGCCTACATTCAAAAGCCAGTCTCTATTTATCGCATACATAAAGAACAAATAACCGCTAAATATAACCAAACAATAAATCATATGCTGGAATATCATAATACACTCACTGAAATGTTTAAACTGGCTAAAGGCATTTTGTATTTAGAACAATTTTTTGATGACGCAGTAAAAAGAGTTGGTGAACTGACGGTTAGGTATTGCGATGATATAATAAAAAATGAAAACTACGATTTGGCAAAACGCTATTTAGCTCTGGCCACCGTTTTTGATCCGAAGATTGTTAACCGAGAGCATTACAAAATATTAAAAGAAAGCTTAGAAACTAATGATGTTGAACCTTTAAAAGCATATAATAAGCTTATTAAAAATAAAAATTTAATAAATAGAAAAACAAGTTATTCTCCGCCGGAAGGCAGTATAAAAATATGAAAATACAAGATATCTCAAATAGTCTAAATAACAAAAAAATTATCATATACGGCGCCGGAAAAATCGGGAAAACGCTTTATGGCTCACTGCAGTCGCTTGGCTTAAAAACTGAATATTTTTGGGATAATAACGCGAATAAAATTACAAAATTCAATAAAATTTTCATCTCAAAACCTGACATCAATTTAATACCCAATAAAGAACGGGAAAAATATGTCATTATCGTAACAATCTTCGCTAAAAATATCAGCAAAAATATTTCGGTTGATTTATTAGAGCAAGGATTCAGTAATGTCATTTATGATAGGAAAATTATTAATTATTTAATACACCAAGCATGCAAAAAAAATATCTCTAATAATATTCCGTTTGACCCGACGTCGTGCTATGACTGCTCGGTTTACAAAGAAAATAATAATACAACCTGTAATATCTTTAATAATTATATCGCTAAAAATTTAGCAAAAGGCACGGAATCTTTTGCTAATACAAAAAATAAATTAGTTATACCAAAATTAGGCCTTTTAGTTTCCAATAAATGCAATCTGTGCTGTAACGGTTGTAGCCATTTACGCGATTTATATAAACCAGGAGATACTTTTGAATTTACACCGAAAGAATTAATTGATAATTTAAAAAAAATTGTTGAAGTTTCGGATTTAATAAATCAGGTTGTTATCGTCGGCGGAGAAGCTTTTCTGCATGCTGATTTATATGAAATTATAAAAAATACTTTAGCTCTTCCTAAAATCGGCTTTATCCAAATTATTACCAACGGTTCAGTTATGCCGAGAAATTCTCGCTTATTTAAGCTAATGGCAAATAAAAGAATTATGGTGGAAGTAAGTGGCTATGGAGATAAAATCCCGAAAAAATTACAGAAGAATGTCAAAAATTTCTTGTCTGAACTTAAAAAAAATGACATCAATTATCGCTATATGAACACCCTACAATGGTTTAATTTTGGAGGTTTTGAAAAACGACCTTACAATAAAGAACAGCAAAAAAACATCTACTCCTCGTGCTGCTCTGTTTCATGTGATATTTTTAAGGGTCAGCTACACAAATGTAGCCGTAGTGTTTTTGCCACCCTTCTAAATAAAATACCTGATTACACCAATGACTATATTGATTTAAAAAAATATTCAAAAAAAGAACTAAAAAATAAACTGATAAAATTTTTCAATAATGATTTACCATCGGCCTGTTTGCATTGCAATGGAACCTCAATCACAACCGTAGAAGTGGCCTCTCAAAAATATAAGCAACAATTAAAACCCAATGAATAAAATAAAAATTTGCATTCTTCATATTACTCCTCATCTTGGCGGTGGCGTCGGCAGGGTGCTTTTAAACTATTTTATAAACACTAAAAATAGTGAATCTTTTGTGCATCAAGTTGCTTGCTTGGACTATGCGAACAAAGAAGCTATTGAAACGGCAAAAAATATTGGGCTGAAATTGTTTGACAAAATGTCTAGCAAAAAGAATTTTTTGCTAAAAATGATAGCTGAAGCCGATATAGCCCTTGTTCACTGGTGGAATCATCCCTTATTATATGATTTTTTAGTACGCACCTCCTTACCTTCGTGTCGCTTAATTATGTGGAGTCACAACTCTGGATTTAACGCGCCTTATGTATTTACTAAAAAAATTCTTGCATATCCCGATATATTTGTTTTTACCACGCCCATTAGTTTCGAAACAAAAGAGATTCAAATACTCTCTAATAAGCAAAAGCAATCATTAAGAGTCGTCTGGTCAACAGCAGGCGTAGATCATGTTAAATCGGTCAGACCTAAAGCACACAAAGGATTTAATATAGGATATATTGGCACTGTTGATTATGTAAAACTTCATCCAAATTTCTTAAATATATGCAATAAAATTAATATTCCAGATGTAAAATTTATTGTATGTGGCGGATCAAATGAACAAGAAATAAAAAAAGAAGCCGAGACTATGGGCATCGCTAATAAATTCATTTTCACAGGGTTAATTTCTAATGTGACTGAATATTTATCAATTTTTGATATTTTTGGATATCCTTTGGCCTCTCATCATTATGGCACTTGCGATCAGGTGCTAGCAGAAAGCATGGCGGCAGGCGTCGTCCCAGTTGCATTGCCAAATCGTATGGAAAAATATATGATTAAAGACGGGGTTAGCGGTATTGTAGCCAAAAACGAAAACGGCTATATCAATGCAATTCAAAAACTTTATGCTAATAAGGCATTAAGAAAACTACTATCTAAAAATGCCAGAGAATATGCAATAAAAACTTTTTCTGTAAATAAAATGGCAAAGGAGTGGGAAGTAATTTTTAAAGAAGCATTGACAATGCCTAAAACTAATAAAAAATGGAATATTTTAAAAGATGATAATAACATAACTGCAAAAGATGTATTTTTAGAATCATTGGGTAGCTATAATAAAGTCTTTGCGAATTATTGTAGCGCAAAAACAGAACTGGAAAAAATAAATACTACTAAAAAAATAATAAATCTTAATAAATCAGCCCTCTGGCAAGCGAGCTCAAAAGGTACTGTGCATCAGTATTATTCTTTTTTTTCAAATGATAAACACCTTGCTATTTGGAGCAGACTAACAAAAAATGATAATTAATTTTTAAAACTATGCCAGACAATCAACTAGAACAATTTAAATTAGAAGCGACAAAAAGAGCAAAATCATATCAAAACAATGAATCTTTACAAAAAGCATACCAAGTTTTTTTGGCACAACTAGTAAAGGCTAAATATGCCTATAATTTTTTTTGGTTAGGAGTACCTATTATTCAAGCTCCACAAGATTTGCAAGCCTTGCAGGAAATAATTTGGGAGGTTAAACCGGACCTTATTATTGAAACCGGAATTGCCTGGGGAGGCTCGCTCCTCTTTAATGCTTCTATGCTAACATTATTGGAAACTTGCGGAGAAATTAAGAATGGTGAAGTACTAGGAATAGATATTGACATCCGTAAACATAACAAAAAAAGTATACTAAAGCATCCAATGAGTAAAAAAATTACTATGCTTGAAGGCTCAAGCATTGACAAAAAAATAATACAGACAGTTATAAAGTTTGCAAAAGATAAAAAAAAGATTTTAATTATGCTAGATAGCAATCACACTCATGACCATGTCTTGTCAGAACTTAGAGCTTATGCACCGTTGGTTAGCTTAGGTAGCTATATTATTGTGCAAGACACAGGGGTAGAAGATTTACCAGAAGGATCAACATCCGATAGACCGTGGAAAAAAGGTAACAACCCAAAAACAGCGGTTTGGAAGTTTCTAAAAGAAAATAAAAAATTTAAAATTGATAAAAATATTGAATCAAAACTTATACTTACTGCTTCGCCAGACGGATTTTTAAAAAGAATAAAATAATTCAACAAAAAATATGGATAATGATAAAAATAAGTCAGAAAAAAAACCATTTTTTAGCGTAGTAATTCCAACAAAAAATCGTAGCTTCTTAGTCGGCTATGCGATTGAAAGCATCTTGCTACAGACGTTCAAAAATTTTGAATTAATAATCGCAGACAACGATGATACCGATGATACAAAAAATGTGGTTGCTATGTTCGATGACTCTAGAATTCGTTATTATCGAACAGGAAATTTATCAATGCCAGACAATTGGGAATATGGGTGTACAAAAATAACTGGCAAATATCTTCTTGTTATTGAAGATAAAATGGCGTTAAAATTAGATTCTCTCCAAAATATTTTTAATGTTATTCTTGAAAAAAAAGCAGAAGTTATTAAATGGCAACATGATTATTTTGTTGAAGATACTGGCATGGTCCACTCATTCCCGGAAAAATTTAAAGCTCAATTTTTCGATTCAGACTCAATTGTTAAAAGTTTTTTAGATATAAACTTTGATTTTTTTACGCCCCGTGCCCCGTCTGGCTACGATGTATGTGTTTGCAGAAAAATCGTTAAAATAATACAAGAAGGAGCGATGAAACGTCTGTTTATACCGGTATCGTGTGATTTTATGATGGGACTACAAATTTTAAATACGGTTGATAAAATATTTGTAATGCCTGATATGCTTACAACAATGGGAGGTTTAAAATATAGCTCCGGCGGGTCGTATAAAAGAAAGAATGGTAGCAATGAGCAATTTCTGAAAGAGCTAAAGATACAAGAAGCAGATTTATATAAAAACACTCCAATAGTT
>CAYNCE010000031.1:0-4130 GCA_964395855.1 uncultured Gammaproteobacteria bacterium
TATTTGCTATAAAAAACAGATTGATTTTAATTTATAATAATGCAAAAGGGACTCCATTACAGAGCCCCTAAGCTATAAAGTTATTGAGGTTTTTCAACCTACAAATATAGTATAGCATATATATTATAAATAAGTCAATAGTTTATCCACAATGTTTTTCAACGGCAATACAGCTGTTTTTTTGTTGATTTTTTCAGCCATTGTTGTATAATTGAATTGTAAAAAATAATTGATCTAACCCTATTAAAATTATTAACAGGTATGGTTAAAAACCTCTACTACAGAAATGGTCTTCTAGAATGCACATTTTTGATCAAATAATTTAAAAGATGTATAATAAAATTATGTTTAATCTATTTAAACAATATAAACCAGTATCAAGGAAAACAATGTTTGATCATGGCATCCCTTTAAATATCAAGTTTGAAACAGATATAAATAAAGATTGGATTATTATCACTTCGCCAGATCTACCGGGTTTTATTACTCAAAGCAAGAATATCAAAAAACTTCCCTATCAAGTTTCTGATGCTATTTTGTGTTATTTTGATGTTCCTAATAAGGAAGGTGATTTATTGCCTGGAGCGTATAAATTTGGAAATTTTGAATTTAACAGTCAAGGGCGTGAAGTGCAATTAGCATAATTGATATGGGAAATGCAAATTTTTCAAAAAAAGAATGCATTAGAGCTTTATTGAAAATCGGCTTTATTAAGGAACCGCATCCGGCCAGAAGAAGTCCGCACCATAAATATTTGGTTTCATTAGAGTATAAACAAGAAATACAAAGATCGTTTATTATGATTCCTCACGGCAGAAAATTAAAGTGTCAAAGAGCGATTTTAAAGGAACTAAAAAAAATTGGTGGTGGAGAATTAGTGGCTAAATTTTTAGAAAAACTATAAATATTTTTCCAACAGCATCACAGCTGTTTTTTGGTTGCTACTTTTTTATTTTTGATGTTATAATGAAATCGTAAAAAATAATTGACCTAACTCCCGAGTACTCGGGATATGGTTAAAAAACCGAACAAACACAGAGACGGTTTTCCGTCTGGTATTCGTTTGTTCGGTCGGCGTTCGAAAGGGTGTCGGATGTTTTGCAAGAGGCATCGCCAGCAGGAAGCCTTTTTTGGTTGAAAATTAATTCAGTAGCAAGATTCTGTTTTTAATTTTTTATTTTGACTTTTAGCATAAAAAGTGGGAGAATTAATAAATATGGTAGAGAAAGCAAATACTAAATTAGATTTCAAAACATCATTAAATGGTGTTGATTTATCTTTTGCTAACATTAAAGAATATGAAAGAACAAAACATGTTCATCGTTTGCATCCATATTTAGGAAAATTTATTCCACAATTGGTAGAAGTTTTTTTGAAATATTATTTTAAAAAAGCGAATCAATTTTGGACCCTTTTATGGGCTCGGGCACAACTTTAGTTGAATCAAATATTTTAGGTATAAATTCTGCTGGTGTGGAAATTTCGCTTTTTAATTGTTTAATAACTGAAATTAAAACAAAAAAATATGATATTGATTTAGTTGAACAAGAAATAAAAGATATTTTATTTAAAACAAAAGAATTTAGTGATTTAATTTCTAAAGGTCAGAAAAAAAATAATCCAATAGAATTAATAGATTCTTTTAAAAAATATAAAACAGATAGTGAATATCTTAATATATGGTTTGCTGACAGATCATTACAGGAAATTTTGTTTTACAAAGATAATATTAAAAATTATAAAAATCAAGATATACTAAAAATTATATTAAGTCGCGCAGCTCGTAGCGCTCGTTTAATAACACATTATGACTTAGCTCGCCCTAAAAATCCAGTGAGAACAGAATATTATTGTATAAAACATCGCAGAACTTGCAGTCCTGTTAATGAAGCAATGAAATTTATTGATCGCTATAGTTGGGATACAATTAGAAGAATAAAAGAATTTGACAAATTAAGAACAGACGCAGTTATTAAAATTGTCCAAGGTGATTCCAGAGATATTGATTTTAGAAAAGAAAAAGATTATAAAGGTGGCAAATTTGATGGAATCTTTACATCTCCACCTTACATTGGATTAATTGATTATCATGACCAACATCGTTACGCTTATGAACTTTTTGATATAGATGACAATGGTTTTAAAGAAATAGGACCAGCTTCAAATGGGAAAAGTATGACTGCAAAAGAAGAATATAAAAAAGGGATTATTGATGTATTTAAGAATATGAATAATTTTTTAAAACCAAAAGCAAAAATTTTTGTGGTAGTTAATGATAGAGATAATATATATTCAGAAATTGCAGATATTTGTAATTATAAAATTAAAGAGATTTTTCATAGACCGGTTTTAATGAGAACCGAACGAGATAATACTAAGTTTTCAGAAAGTATTTATTATTTTATAAAAAATTAATTAATAAATAAAAAATATGAGTAATTCTTTTTTTAGTAAAAACACAGAGGATAAAATTAAAACAGTTCTTAGAACATTTATGGAAAATGTTTTAAAAAGAAGATTGATAGCTGACTTATATAAAATCCAAGTTGGAAGTTTGGAAGGGTTTTAAAAATAAAAAAAGTTCCGAACACCCCAACGTTGCGTCGTGGAAGTTCTGATAATTACGTAATTTTTTTTGATTGCTATTTTTTATTAACCCCCTCTTAATCTCCCCCTTGAAAAGGGGGAGAGAGCAAAGAACATAGTTTTTAAAACCGTATTGCGGTTTTTTGTTTTCTTAACTTAATGTTATAATTAAATCAAAATAACTAAATCCCCGAGATGTCTCTGAGATATCTCGGGGATATCTCAGAGGCGATATATGTCTACTCGTAAAATTGAAAACAGACAAATTAGAAAACTAACTAAATCTGGCAGAGGAGCTAGTATTTCACTTACTATTCCAATTGAAATTATTCGCAAATTAAAATGGCGGGATAATCAAAAAGTAATAGTTAAACAAAGAGGAGAAGGAGTTTTGATTACTGATTGGGAAGAATAAAAGTCAAAAAATAAAACCCCCGAGCTGGTGGAGGCCTAGTAAAACCCGAATAGTTACGAATTTTACTCGAATTTATCCGAATAAATTATTCGGGAACATTCGGATATTTATTTGGATTTTATTCGGGTAATGCTTTAACTTTTTGCCAGATTTCTTTGGCGATTTGTTTCATTAATTTTTTGTCGTTTCTTAGGAAAGTTTTAGCTGTTTCACGACCAGCGCCCAATTTAGTATCATTATAAAAAAATGTGGTGGCTTGTTTTTTTATTAAGCTATACTTCATTCCTAAATCTAAAATATCTCCAGACAAGGAAATGCCCTCATTATACATAATATCAAATTCAGCTGTTTTAAATGGCGGCGCGATTTTGTTTTTGACAATTTTGGTTTTAACCCTGTTGCCAATCACATTATCACCCATTTTAATTTGAGCTGAACGTTTTAATTCAATTCTAACTGATGAATAAAATTTTAAAGCCATTCCTCCGGTTGTTGTTTCTGGGTTGCCAAAAAATACACCAATCCTTTGTCTTGTTTGGTTTAAAAAAACAACGGATGTTTTGGATTTGGATATAATAGCAGTTAATTTACGCAAAGCTTGACTCATTAAACGGGCTTGCAGAGCTATATGACGATCACCCATTTCACCTTCAATTTCTGCTCTTGGAGTTAAGGCAGCGACTGAATCAATTACAATTACATCAATGCTGTTAGAACGCACTAATGTTTCAACAATGTCTAAAGCTTGTTCCCCAGAATCTGGCTGAGAAATCAATAATTCATTAACATTAACACCAATTTTTTTAGCGTATTCCGGGTCTAGAGCATGTTCTGCATCAACAAAAGCCGCAATACCACCCAACTTTTGCACTTCTGAAACAATATGTTGCGCCAAGGTTGTTTTGCCAGAAGATTCTGCCCCATAGATTTCAACCACTCTTCCTCTGGGCACTCCGCCAACGCCCAAAGCAATGTCTATTGATAAACATCCAGTTGAAACAACTTCTACTTGCATTGTTTTTGCCTCGCCAAATTTCATAATCGCGCCTTCGCCAAATTTTTCTTTAATTGAATTAATAGCTGCCTGGGTGGCTGCAGTTTTTGTGTCTTTGTTGGTTTTTTCTTCTTG
>CAYNCE010000031.1:4230-7413 GCA_964395855.1 uncultured Gammaproteobacteria bacterium
TTTAACTTTAATTTGTTTATGGTTTTCTGTCAAATACAATTTTTCTCTCAATTATTTTGGTTCTGGAATATTTTTTTTTGCCAGTGATTTTAATTAAATTTAAACCAGGCAATAAATCAATTTGATGGCTAAAATTATTATTTTCATCTAGAAATATTTCTGAATTATTGATTTTAAGTTTGACTTCTGCTTCAG
The DNA here is from genome assembly GCA_964395855.1 of uncultured Gammaproteobacteria bacterium. Classification (GTDB taxonomy): domain Bacteria; phylum Patescibacteriota; class Patescibacteriia; order UBA2196; family UBA2196; genus CAYNCE01. Next base: position 4,426 of record CAYNCE010000031.1, read on the forward strand.
TTTGACCAACTAAAGTAATTGAATTTTCTAAAAGAGCCAAATCTTGCTCTGGGTAAATTAAAAGTATTTCAGGAGCGCGGGTAATTTGACTTACTTGCCAAACAATATAAGTTGCGGCAATTAAACTTATAATAATTAGGATAATAATTTTAAGTGAGTGCGGTAAATTTAAAAAATCACGGCTAAAAGTTTTTTTGTGAAATTCAATTTTAGGTTTTGATGAAAAAAATATTTTAGAATAGTCAATCTTAAATGGTTGTGTTTTAGATTGCAAAAATGCGTGATATTTTTTTAAAAAATTTTTAGCATAAATTTCACCAGGTAATTTATGCCATTCACCTTTTTCCATTGCTTCTAAATATTTAGCATTTAAATTAATGTGTTTGGCTACTAACTTTAAAGAAAGCCCTGTTTTATAACGGGCATTTTTTAGTATTTCACCAATATTATTATTTTTTTTTATTTTTTTACTCTTGAATATCTTCTTCATATTCTTTTAATTCTTGATTTGCTTGTTCTAATTTATTTAATTCTTGGTCTTGTTCAGAATCTTCCATATCTTCTTCTGATTTAATTAAAACTTCGCGCGGTTTTGACCCATCAGCTGAACCAACCACTCCTTGTTTTTCAAGCAAGTCTAATAAACGCGCTGCTCGGGAATAGCCGATTCTTAAGCGTCTTTGCAAATACGACGAAGATGCTTTGCCAACGCTAATCACGATTTCTTTAGCTTCAGGCAAGAGGTCATCATCATCATTGCCAAAACCAAAACTTAAATTAATTCCAGCTGGAGCGTTAACTGAAGAAATTTTTTCAGTTACTTCTTCAATATAATCAGGCTTTGCTTTTTGCTTTAAGTAATTAACAACTTTATCAATTTCATGGTCAGCTAAAAATGCGCCTTGAATGCGGATTGGCTTGGAAAGCTCAGCGGAAATGAAAAGCATATCTCCGCGACCTAGCAATTTTTCAGCTCCAGAAAAATCAAGAATAGTGCGCGAATCTTGAGAAGACGCGACTGAAAATGCAATGCGTGATGTGATATTTGCCTTAATCAAACCAGTAATTACATTTACTGATGGACGCTGGGTTGCCAGGATTAAATGGATGCCTACTGCTCGCGATTTTTGGGCTAAGCGAATTATGGCTTGCTCAATTTCAGCTGCTGCAGTAGACATTAAGTCAGCCAATTCATCAACTACAATGATTAAATAAGGCATTTTTTCTTTTGGTCGGGTTGCATTGTAAGCTGAAATATTGCGTTTGCCAGATTTAGATAAAGTATTAAATCTGCGTTCCATCTCTACTACTGCCCAGCGCAAAGCATTAATTGTTTTTTTAATATCAGTAATAACAGGGCAAATTAGATGAGGAACATTATTGTATTGAGTCATTTCAACTTGCTTTGGGTCAATTAAAATAAACTTTAATTCATCAGGTTGATTTTGAAAAAGTAAAGAAACAATAATTGAATTTAAACACACGGTTTTACCAGAGCCAGTTGCTCCAGCCACAAGTAAATGCGGCATTTTATCTAGATCAGCTAAATGCACATTGCCAGCCACATCTTTGCCTAAAGTGGTCATTAATTTGGATTCACGGAATTTAAATTTTTCAGATGCCAGAATTTCTTTCAAAGTTACAACAGCAATTTTTTGATTAGGCACTTCAACTCCTATAAGAGATTTGCCAGGGATAGGAGCTTCAATGCGGATTGGATGAGCGGCCAGAGCCAGAGCTAGATCATTGCTAAGTGTTGTAATTTGTGAAACCTTAACTCCAGAAGCTGGTTTAAAAGCATATTGAGTTACAGTTGGACCAATAGAAACATTAGTCATATCAACATCAATGCCAAAATGTTTTAAAGTTTTGCGTATTATTTCTGAATTGCTTTTTATGTCGCCTGAAGTTGGCTTGCCTGGTTTGCCATTTAATAAATCCAAAGGAATATCAATGTGTGGATAAAGCTTGCGAGTCTGTTGTTTTGTTTTTTTTCTGCCATCATTGTATTCAACAATTTCCTCCTCCCCTTCTTCTCCTGCGTACTCGGGATCAATTTCTTTTTGTTCAAAACCAATATCATCTGTATCAGTATAGTCATCATCTTGTCCAGAGTAATTGGGACTGAATTTTTCTTTTAAGTTTTTCAAACTTGGCCAGTGAAATTTATCCAAGATTTCTCTAAAAGATGATTCAAAGAATAACAAAATTGAAATCAGCAACAAAGAAAGCAAAATTATTAAAGAGCCCCAAAAACCAGCCACACTTTCTAAAGGCATTCCTACTAAATAGCCCAAAATTCCACCACCTTCACCAGCTTTAGCCATATCAAAATTTTGAATGCGCACAAATAAATGCAATAAACCAGAAAAAGTAAGTTCAAAAATTATTAAACCAATCCATTTGGTGGCGCTAATTTCCAGTTTTTCAATGTTGATAATTAAGTACCCAATTAAAATCATTAAAAATGGCCAAATCCACCAACCCCAGCCAAAAATCATTTGCCAGAAATTGTTGATTGAATTGCCAACCGCGCCAGCTAAATTAAACATTGCAAGGATGTTGATAAAAGCTATGGCAAAAATTAGGATAACAAAAATGTCTCGTTTTATGTCAGGAGAAAGTTGAAATTTTGGGGTTGAGATGCGTCTTCTTCTTTTTCGCATATAATGTTTTTTAGGGTCTCCTCCCCTTTTCAAGGGGAGGTCTCGGGAAGGGTTAATAAATAATTCTAATTAAGATTACTAAATATTTTGCTAGCAGTAAGTTCGTGGTATTATTAACCACCCCGTTCCAAAGAGCCACTGGCTCTTTGGAACTCCCCTCCTTGAAAAGGAGGGGAGAGTGCAAACGCAATTTTCTTTAAAAATAATAATTTGTTAATTTAATTTTAGCATTTTAAGTTTTGGTTGACAAGAATATTTAATTATGCTTTGTCACCGTTTTTTATTTGTCAAAATTTTGATTCGTAATTACGACGTAATTACG
>CAYNCE010000032.1:0-7109 GCA_964395855.1 uncultured Gammaproteobacteria bacterium
CTCCTGTTTTTGTTCTTTGGAGGAGACGCGGACATAGATGATTGATTTTTGCATAGAAGATTATGAATTTATTTTTTAATGCCGCTAATCATTTTTTTTGTTTCATAAGGTGTTGGGATATTCCTAAGTATAATTTCGTGCAAACCGGTGCCGGCAGTATTAATTGCTAAATGTCCTGACTTGTAAAAAATACGGCTAAAAAATGGCTCAACAACGATAATATCTGTTATTTTACTATAATCAACGCTGATAGCTCGCGTAGAAAGCCATCCTTTATGTATTAATATTCTTTTATTTGTTAAGGCGTAAGCGTTCGCAATCTTTAAATAAAAACCGTAATAAAAAAGCGCAAATAAAATAACTATAACAGCAAGGCCTCTCGTATTTTCGTAAGGCAAAAAAATGCTTGCCAATAAAACCCAGATTATTATTTTAATCATCAGATATCTTTTGCTAATAGAAAACTCATATTCTAACTTTTCATCATTAGTTAAAGTTTTTTGCCATATTTTTTGATAATTCATATTTTTATATATTTAGACTGTAGAAGAATAAAAATTAACTCGGTATTTTATGACTTTCAGAAATTTTAAGCCTTAAATAAAGCATTCTGTAGCTTCATTTTTAGAAAATATTGCATTCAAAAACATTATTCTACACTCTAATATTATTTATTAAAACATTTAACCAATTCTTTAAAATTCTTTGGCTTATACTTTTCCCAATCTTCCTGCTTAACATAAAGCATTTTGTATTTTATTTTTTCTTGTCTTTCATTCGCGTCTTCACACCATTGTTTTAATCTTTTTATTTTTAACAAATCATCTAAATCTTCCCTGCCTTTTGTTTCAATAATATAAATTGTTTTTTCATCAATTTTAACAAAAAAATCAGGATAATAATAAGAAATTGAGCCGTCAGCATTTCTGTAATCCAATTTAAAATGTACCTCATAATAATTTTTAGCAAAAGAAATCACATCATCGCATTTTTCCAGAAAATTAGCAAATTCAAGTTCAAATTGGCTATCCCCAACAATCTTATTAAACACGCTTTTCTTTGGCAAAAGATAAGATTTGTCATTTACAACAAACGGTCTGCTATCGCTTACTTTGATGTAATTTTTTATTTCCGTATCGCCAACATCTTGGATCGTTAAATTATTAATTTCTTTTTTAAAGGTTTCCCTGATTGTTTTAGTTGCTTCTAATTCAGACAAATTTTTTAAAATATTCAAATCCTCCAAATTAACAGAGGCAACGAATAAATAATTACTGATAAAATCTTTAACCTTGCCGAAAAGAACATCATAACAGCCAAATAATCTTAACTCTTTCATTATTGCTTGGACAAAAAAGCCCACCGCGCTTTGATAATTCGGCTCAATATTAGAGTCTAAAATTGTAGTATGGTGCGGCTGGTCGTCAACAACTGTTTTAAAAGTTATTTCCTTTTTTTCTTCTTCACTAAATTGTTTTATTTTTAATTTTTTATGTTGGAATTTAGAAACATTCAGATTAGCTAAATTTTTATATTCTCTTTGAATGCGCGGAGTAAGAATTGGCAGTTCAATGTCAAGTTTTGAAATATCTTTTTTGGAATTTTCATTATCAATTTCAATCACAATCGGCGCAATGGCCTTAGAGCTCCTGCTCATATCTCTTTTTTCTAAATCAACACCTTCCGCCCTAATTGATTCAACAAATTCCATAAATGCCGGCGTGCCTACTACGCTCACATATTCTTTAACATTGTCTTGTCCAAAAAACATTCTCCTTAATCCTCTGCCTAAAGTCTGCTCAGGTAAAATATTGCTTTGCGCGACATAGGCTCGGAGACCAACAATCGTAGTAACATTTTTTACATCCCAGCCCTCTTTTAACATTAAAACTGAAACAATTACTTTATAGGGACTTTCATTGCTGTCTATTTCATTTGCCTGCTTTCTTAATTTTTCCAGCTCCTCTTTATTTCTGCCTGTTACTTTTTCTGAAATTTCACCGCTTTTATTTGTATGAATAGTTAAAACCGCATTTTTTAATTCAGGGTAAGTTTTTTCTAAATACTCATGCACTTCATCGCAATTCTTAGTATCATCAGTCATTATAAAAAGAATAGATTTTTTCCCCATCGGTTCCAGTTCTTTATATGTTTTTTTCCATTCCGCAACTCCTAAATTAATAAAATCTTCATATTTTTCAGTAAATAAAGAGCTTTGTTTTTCTTGAAGTTTTGCTCGGCTGGCTTCGTCAGGCAAAACAGGATTTTTAACCACTGCTTGATGAATTGCCTCAACAAGCGGATAATCTGAAATAGTCTGCACGAATATTCCTCCGTTATCGTGTTTTGGCGTAGCCGTCATATCAATTTGCAAAGAAATTGTTTTTCCTTTTTGCAATAGCTTATTATTAATATCTTGAATTGATTTAAACCAAGCCATTTTGGGATTATGAATATGGTGCGCCTCGTCATTGATAACCATTAACTCGTCAACATCTCTGACAATTTTTCCTAAATCAATTTGCGATTGGTTAGTTTTAGTTACCGGCTGGTTTCCTAAAAAATAATTGCTTAAATTTTCATCTTTAAAACTTGCTTCTTTTACATCTCCTTCAAAAACACGGTGAATATTTGTTAAAAAAATATTTCCAGTATCTGAAATATTGCCTATCTCATCTTGCAAGTGAAGCGTAATTTGAAAATCATCCTGCCAATTTTGTCCCTCATATCCGTTGGCTGGCAAAACAGGATCTTCATAAAAAATTTTTAAACCGACAAAATCTGTTTTTATTCTTTCTAGAACAATAATGTTCGGCGTGATTAATAAAAAATTCTTGGCAAGCCCTGAATTTTCCTCATACAGTTTATGAAAATATGACCAAGCTAAAATTAAACTCATCACTTTTGTTTTGCCGCTTCCGGTTGCCATTTTAATAACAAACCTAAGCCAGTCCTCATCAAACATATTTCCGCTTACGGCTCCGCTGGAATCAAATTTCATTAAATCATATTTGCTTTGGACTTTATCAATTTCATACAGCCAAACAACAGTTTCAACCGCTTCTCTTTGCGCGAAGTAATATCTAAATGGTATTGGCATTCCGTTTTTGTCCGGCACTGTGTGTTCTTCTTTAAACCACCAATTCAAAAGAGCTTTTGAGGTTTCACTCGCGCCATTATAATTATTTTCCCGCCATTTTTGAACTTTTTTTCTAAGCTCGGCAACTAATGGAGGTAAAAGTTTTTCATAACCCTTTTCCCTTAAATCTTCATCAGCAGGAAACCACCTGATTTTCGGATCAAGTATTTCATAAGGAGATTTTGGGAAGTTTTTGTGTAGAGCCATAGTATTTTAGTTAATTTAATGCAAAATATAAGATGAATAAAATTAACAATTTTTTCCGTTTTCCATTGACTTTTTTATGTTATATGCTATAGTATAAGCACAGTGGATAACTTCACTGTTGAGCCAATCTATTGGCAATAGGGAGTATACCTAAGGTATACTTATACCAGCCTTTTTTTGAAAAGTTGTTGAGGCGTATCAACAACTTTTTTATTTTTTAAAATTATAATTTGGCCATTTTAAATATTTTTCTCTTTGCTTTGGTTTTAATAAAAAAGCTGTTAAAAAACGATATTGCTTATTATGTTTTTCATATATGCACCTAACCGCCCAGTAAGTTCTTTTGCCTATTTTTTCTGATAAAAAATAAACGCTTCTTTTTTTTAAATTATATTTAACAACTCTTTTATTTCTATTTTCAAGGATTTCTTTAATCCAACTAATTCTTACCGCTCTATCGAAATTAAATGGTCCTTGTTGCCCGCCTCGCCAAACATGAGTTATCTCTGAATCAGGAATCATTTTAAAATGTATGATAATCCCTTCAGGAATTAATACTCCATTACTATATAATTCTTTGAATTTGTTTATATAATTAATTTCATTTTCTTCACCGCCTAAGTGGCAATAGTCGAAACCCATACTATTTTAAATCAATACAAAAAATATTAAATTTTGTTTCTGAAAGTGTTGAACAAAATTGTAAATTTTCCTTTTTAATTTTTTCCGCTAAATATTTTATTAACTCTTTTTTGCTTTCGCTTATTTTATCCACGGAATTAACCTCAAAATTAACTGCTCCTGTAAATAAATCCGCTATTTGGATTAATACATTTTTATCAGAATGTTGAGCTTGAACCGATTTTATTTTTGAATTTGAGTAATTAGAAATGCGGTATTTTAAATAATGCTCTAAAACAACAACTCTTTTTTTGCTTTTAGTCGGCTTATAGTCTAAAAATAAATAATAACTGCAATTATCTTTAAATTTATTTTTTAAAAGCTGATAATAAAATTTATAAAATCCCTCTTCTATGTCATTATTATGATAAATTTTATATTTTATCTTAAAACGATCAATTTTAATACAATGATATTGAAGAACATCTTGACCATAATCAATGAATAAATCAATTATTTCTTTGTATAATGGCAATAATTTTTTAGATGTTTTGTTCCATTTTATTTCACCGCGATAGCCATATTTTTTCTTTAAATCTTTTATCTTGTTTTTTAATTCATCTCTTAATTCCCGTTTCATAAATAAAGCTCCAATTATCATATATTTATTTTGACAATTTTCTATACTGCTTTCATCGCAATAAATGTTGTAAGTATTTTGATTCATAAAATTATTTACTTTTTAAAATTTTTTACACAACGCTATAAATTTTATTCAATTTTTTCGCCTGTAGCATAGTTTGTTTTTACCGAACATTCTTTTCCTGAAACTTTTACTATATTCATAATTCCTCCTACATATCGCCATGGTTCTTTCTCTAAAATTTCTTTGAAATAATCTAACATTGGCACAACTGCATATAAAATAGCATCTCTTAATGATATAATATCAACTATTCTTAATTTTTTTCCCTTATTCAAAAATTCTTTTTTTAATTTTTTACCTTTCTCATTGTGCCAGTTGCCAGTTACTATCATTATTTTTTCATTTTTTAAATTTGGTAACCCATAAAAATGGACAAGTTTATTTCTTAATTTCCACACAAGTAATGAATCGCAATTTATATCATTTTTATTTTTTTTATAAATTTCATTACAGTCATTCAAAACAAATTTATCAACCCACTCTCTAAATTGTTGTACATTATTTTTTACTACTTCATTATCAAAATTATCAAATAAATTTAAAAATCTTGACATTGTATCCGCATATATTAAAACAGAAACAGTAGTAATTTCTAAAAATTTCCCACAATCTTTTTCATCTAAAAATTTAATTGCGTCATTAATGTTATTTCTGACTCTATACATATGTCCTAGAATTTTTTTCTCTACTATTTCAAATTTTTCTTGTGTAATTTTATATTCATCAAAAATATTCATAATTTTCATACATTAATCTCCACCACCTTAGTAGTATCATTGCCAAAAATATCCACGACTTTGACGGCGATTTTTCTTTTGCCTTTTGGCGCTTGTTTAAAAACAGAAGTTAATTCAAGCTTTCTGTCTTTTTTTGCGCGAAACGACTGCCATTCATTTTCAAAAATATAATTGCCGGTCCAAACTTCTTTAAAATTATCAAGCTCTAATTGTTTTGAATCCTGTGAGCCGTCTATTTTTGATTGGCGTAATTGCTCTTTTTGGATTCTGATAATTTCTTTTTTGCTTTCAAAATCAAAATCCACCGCCCAATAGTCAACCCAGTCCGTCCATTTTTTAGTTAAAACTTCTTTTTCAATAATATCAGTGTCTTTATCTTTCCAAATTTTAATAACTTGCCCGTTTTCAATCACGACTTTGCTTCCGCCAGGCCTTAACTTTTCCTCAACTTCGCCAGTGTTGTCTTGATTATAAAAAACAGAAAAATCAGTAAGCTCAACCGCGATTTCTTTTGCGTTTCCTCTGCCTTTAATAATCGGCTTTATTTCAATATAGGCAACATCATAAAATTTAACCTGCCCTTTTTCTACTGCTCGCCTGTCAAAAACTTCTCTTGGAATAACTTTAAACTGAACATCAACTCCTTGTTTTGAAAGCTTGGAAAAATCCAATCCCATTTCATAGTCAAACCCAAGCACATCAAATTTGGTAATATTTTTTTCCTTGCATTCTTCAATCGCTGAATTAATAAATTTTTGCGCGATAGGCGCGTTAACAGGCCCAACCGCCACTAACCTATCCTGCTTTTTGCCGACAAAATTATTAAAAGAATCTACCGGCTGGGCTTTGTAAGCCGCTAAAATCAATTCCACAAATTCTTTTTCTTTTTTCTCATGCTGTTTTCTTTTTTCTTCGTCCCGCAAATTTTCATTAACTCCGACAAAATGCTCCCGCTCGTATCTGCCGATATTTAAAATCTCAAAAGCCCGAAAGTCCTTGCCGTCTTTTTTTAATTCTCTCTGAACCCCGATCATTCTTTTTCTGCTCGTATGAATTGAAAACCTGCCTAAATCCGACCCGATCCATTTTCTGCCTAATTTTTCCGCCACCGCCATAGTTGTTCCAGAACCACAGAAAAAGTCAGCAACCAAATCGCCTTCGTTGGATGAAGTTTTTATTATTCGCTCAAGTAAGGATTCTGGCTTTTGGGTTGGATAATCAATTCTTTCAGCGGATGATGTATTCAGTTGTAGTCCTTCTTCGTCCCACAATGTAGTAATTGGAGATCCTGGATTTTCATCTAAATATTTAATTTTATGTTCGCCACCACTATTTTGGTATCCCCTTCCTCTTAATTTTGCGTATCTCCTGCCATCATTGTCTGTAAATTTATATTCTTGTTTTATGTATTCCTCACTCATTAATCTAAATTGAGGATTAAAAATAAAATCGTTGCTTCTTGAATACCAAAAAATACTATCCGTTTGCGTTGTAAGTTTTTTAGATGCTTGATTTTTTACTCCTGCATATTTTTTCCAACTAATTTCATTTCTGTAATTATTCGTTCCAAAAATTTCATCCATAACCAATCTCATATAACTGTTAACCCGCCAATCACAATGCACATAAATACTGCCGTCATCGGCCAAAAGCCCATGCATTAATTTCAACCGCTCATAAATCATTGCGATAAAACTGT
>CAYNCE010000033.1:0-6825 GCA_964395855.1 uncultured Gammaproteobacteria bacterium
AGTTTATCCCGCTGGATAGCGGGGCCCGATTTTTTTCGGCAGGGTTTGAGGCTGTATTTTGCAAAGCAAAATGCGCCACCAAAAGAGATGTTGCCCTTGACCCACCCAACCCATTCGCGGGCAACGCTAAGGAACTCCCTTTTATTATTTTTACATTTTGATAAAAATATGATATATTATACATATAGGTTAATAACTTATTTATATTATACTACTCTATTAAATAATAGTAAACATTTACTACTAATTATGCCAAAAAATAAAAGCGTGATTGCTGAAAATATAAAGAAATATCGCAAAAAGAAAGGGATATCGCAAGACAAACTTTCTAAATTGGCGGATATTACCTATAACACCATTATTAAGATTGAATCGGGGGCAACTTATAATCCACGAGTGGAAACTTTAAAACAAATCGCCGATGCTTTGGGTGTTGGCATAGATGATTTAATGAAAAAATAAAAAATATGCAAACAGAAGCAGACACAAGAATTTTAATCGATAGAAACCTAGAAGGTGCTGGCTGGCAAGATAATCAAATAAAGAGAGAATATCCCACATTAACAGGGCCTGTTGATTATTGTCTTTTGTTAGACGGAAAGCCAATTGCAATAATTGAAGCAAAAGCAAAAGACAAAGATCCGCACAATGCAATTGAGCAAGCACAAAGATACGCCAAGTCGTTGGGTTTGAAATATTTATATTCAACAAATGGCGAGTTTATTTATTTTCAGAATTTAGAAAATGGACCTGCTAGAAAAATAACTGGATTTCATTCGCCAGAATATTTTAAGCGACAAATATTTGTAAAAAAACAATCAAAGCCACTTAATAAAATTCCAATTCAAGGATTTTTAGAAGACGAAAACACTACTCTTAGAAATTATCAAATTGAGTGTATTAAAGCGATTGACGAAGAAATAGAAAAAGGCAGAAGAAGAATGTTTATTGAAATGGCAACGGGCACAGGGAAAACCTTAGCGATGGTCGTTTCCGTTGGGCGTTTAATGGAAGCGGGAAAAGCTCAAAAAGTATTATTTTTAGTTGATAGAAATGAACTTGCCGTGCAGGCACACGATGCTTTTAAAAAATTTTTAGGAAAAGATATTCCCGTTACTATTATTAAACATAGAAAAATTGCTTTAGAAAATCAAATTTTTATTGCTACACTTCAAACAATGTTTAATATTTATAGTAATTGCGAAACAGGTTTTTTTGATTTAATTATTTCAGATGAATGTCATAGATCAATTTATGGTGAATGGAAAGCCGTTTTATCACACTTTGATGCTGTTCAAATAGGAATGACAGCTACTCCAGCAAAATTTATGAAAAGAAATACCGCTGAATATTTTGGAGAGCCTATTTATAAATATGATATAAAGCAGGGTATTAAAGAGGGGTTTTTATCCACATACAGAATAAGAAGAATTGAAACAAATGTAGATCGTGATGGCTTGCAATATGACGGCATTGATTACAAGCCCTCTGATCTTGAAAGAAAAATTAATGTACCAGATAGAAATAAAAAAATTATTGAGGAATACAAAAAACATGCAAAACCCGGTCAGAAAGCTATCGTTTTTGCGATTAGCATTAAGCACGCCAATCAAATTTGCGAATTTTTCAATGAAAGATATCCAGAATTTAATAATAACGGTCAAAAATTTGCACAAGTAATAACTTCGCAGAGTGAAAATGCAAATGAGTTAATGCAAAAATTTAAAAATGAATCATTTCCCAAAATTGCGTGTACAGTTGACATGCTAACAACTGGATTTGATGCACCAAAAGTTGAAGCATTGTTAATGGCTAGACCCACGAAATCGTCAATGCTTTATGAACAGATGAGAGGGCGAGGAACTAGATTATGTCCAGAGGTTGGGAAAGAATATTTTACAATTTTTGATTATGTAGGAAACACGGAGGCATTTGGCGATCAAGAGCCTGACTCCGCTGGTTATACTGGCGATGTCCAATTTATGGGCAAGGAAAAAACAGATGAAGGTGAGAAAAAACCAAAGCAAGAAATGGTTATAGCTGAAGATATTTTTGCAACAGTTATTCGTCACGAATATGTTGAAGTTGGGCCTAACGGCGACAAAATTCCTGTTCAAGATTATTGTGTTGAATTTGAGGATAAAGTTAGAGAGATAGAGAGTAAATTTCCTCAAATTATTAATAAAATCAAAAAACACATTGCGCTTTCAGATAAAGAGAATGAAGACTTAAATAAATTTTTTGGTAAGCCTAAATATTATTTTACTGAAGAAAAATTACAAGAAGCTTATAATGAGCCGTTAGTTGATTTACAAAAATTTATTGAAGTTGCTCTTGGAGTTTCAAAATTTCCGTCTAAAAAAGAGAGAGTTAATAAAGCTTTTGATTCTTGGCTCGCTACAAAAGATTTTAATATAGAACAGTTAGAAATATTGGAAATATTAAAATCTAGATACATAGCTGGCGAAAAAGTTAATGTTGAAGATTTTTCTCGCCCTCCATTAAATTCAAAAGGTGGCTTCATCTACGCTAAGGAAGTTTTTGGCAATAGCAATTTATTAAAAATTATTGATGATTTAAATAATGGAGTATTTTTATAAAAAATTATGACATTACAAGATTTAAAATCAAAAATTTGGTCTGCGTGTGATATTCTAAGATCGCAAGGGCTTCATATAACCGATTATATGGAGCAAATTACTTATTTGATGTTTTTAAAAAATCTGGACGAAAAGGAGGAAAATGATAAAGAGCTTGATAAAGCTTTGGAACGCGAGCATAAACCATTATTTGAAGATGAAAAATATTATTGGAAAAATTGGGCGCAAAAAAGCGGCCGTCCGCTTGTTAAATTTGTAAAAAATGATTTATTTCCAAAATTAACAGATGTAAATGGACGCAACCCGATTGTCAAAAAAATATTTAAAGACGCAGTTTTTAATATTGAAGAGCCGCAGGCATTAAAAAAAGTAATCGGAATCATTGATAGTATCCAATTTTATAAACAGCCAATTGATGTAAAGGGTGCGACTTATGAATTTTTATTGTCTAAACTAGCAGAAGCGGGGGCGGCTGGAGAATTTTTTACTCCGAGACACATTATTAAAGCTATGATTGAAATAGTAGATCCTAAAATTGGTGAAACTATTTGTGATCCCGCCATGGGAACAGGTGGATTTTTAATTGGCGCCCTTAACCATATTCTTGAGGCAAACGGTGATGGTCATGGGGACGGCAGGAACTTAACAAATGAGCAATTTGCTTTTTTGCATGACGAAACATTTTTCGGATATGAACAAAATCGTAAAACCTACCGAATGGCTTTGATGAATATGTATTTGCATGGAGCCAATAATCCAAAATTAGAAAGAATAAATACACTAGGAGACGGCACCCATACTGATAGAAAATATGATGTAATTTTTGCCAACCCTCCTTATGGTGGAAAAATTGATAATGTTCGAGGTAATTTTACAATTTCAACAAATAAAACAGAACTTTTATTTTTACAGCATATTATCCAAACATTAAAAGACGGCGGTCGTGCAGGTGTTATTTTGCCAGAAGGCGTAATGTTTCAAAGCGGTGCAGCACAAAAAATTAGAGAAATATTACTAAACCAATGCGAAACTTTTACGGTCGTCTCAATGCCCGCAGGTGTTTTCCAGCCATACACGGGGGTAAAAACTGATTTGCTATTTTTTAAAAAAGGCACGGCCACTCAAAAAGTTTGGTTTTTTGATGTTAAAAATGACGGTTTTGACTTAGGATCTCAAAGACGACCTATAAAACAAAACGATTTACCAATGCTTTGGGGTAAGTTCCCTTTTAAGGGTATAAATGACTTTACTCCACCGAAAGACAAAGACTTAATAAACGCAGAAAGTGAAAAATCGTGGTGGGCTGATATTAAAGAAATAGAAGAAAATAATTGGAGTTTAGTAGCTGGAAAATATAAAAAAAGAAAAATAGAGTCTGAATTTGATGTTATTTCTTTAGGAAATGTTTGTAAAGTTATTGGCGGGTTTGCTTTCAAAAGTACTGATTATATTAATAGTGGAGTTCCGTTAGTTCGAATAGGAAATTTTAGTGATAGCAGAATTAATTTTAATAATTGTAAATTTTTACCACCCGACTATTTAGAAAAATATCAAAATTTTAAATTAGAAGCAAGAGATATTTTAATTGCCATGACTGGAGCGACGGTTGGAAAAGTCGGAATAGTTTTAGAAGAAAATTTACCTGCCTTACTAAATCAAAGAGTTGGAAAATATGAAATTAAAGAAAAAACAAAAATATTGCCAGATTTTTTATATTATATGGTTTCAAGTGAGTACTATAAAGAAAAGGTTTTATCTTTAGCAGTTGGTGGAGCTCAGCCGAACATTAGCGCAAAACAACTAGAATCCATAGAAATACTTCTTCCGCCTCTTGAAAAACAAAATGAAATTATCGAAAAACTTAATCAGAAAAAAGCTATTATTGATGAGGCTAGTAGTTTAATCAAAAAAGTTGAGAATGAGAGAGCAAATGCTCAAGAAATATTTGATGAATTAGATTGTGAATGGGTTGAATTAGGATCAATTTCCACATCAATTAAGGACGGCGATTGGCTTGAAAGCAATGCCCAATCAGATAAAGGACTTAGAATAATACAAACTGGCAATATAGGATTTGGCGAATATTTAGACAAGGCGGAGAAATCAAGATTTATTTCAGAAGACACATTTAAAAAATTAAATTGTACCGAGGTATTTCAAGGGGATGTTCTTGTCTCACGTTTACCAAAACCCGTTGGTAGGGCGACTTTATTACCAGTATTAAAAAAACGTTCAGTTACCGTCGTGGATTGTGCAATAGTAAAATTCGATAGTAATTTAATCATGCCTGATTATTTCATAGCATTTTCCATGTCACCTTCCTATTACGAACAAATTGAAAAATATTTGACCGGGGCAAGTAGACAAAGAATAAGTCGAACAAATCTAAGTAAAATTAAAATACCCGTCCCCACATTAGATGAACAAAAAGACATAATAAATTTGTTTAAAAGTAGAAATATTTTAATAGAATCTTTAAGAAAAAATATTGATGAAATGGAAAAATTTATGCAAAAAATTATTTCTACTTTGTTTGAAAAGTAAATTATGAGAATTTCAGATGCTACAATTGATTATTTTAAAAATATTATAACGGGTGATAATAATCTGGCACCCTACAAAAGCGGGCCTGATTTGGTCCGCTTGTTTAATTCTGTAGGCTTTAGTGAAGAATATGGACAAGGATTCCCGAGTAGGTGGTTATATACAAAAAACAAAATAGATCAATTGAATGATACGGAAGAATTAGAAAATTTATTTTCAAAAATTTTAAACCCTCAAAATTTTATTTCTAATGAAAGTAATCTCAATAAAATTATTATTGAGTTGAATAAATACTTAAAATTTGATGGTTATGAAATTAAAATTATCGGGAGTGAAACGAAAATTCAAAAATTAGACAAAAGTAAAACTAGTTTTACTGAATTTGAAAAAGGCAATGCCGAATCAATAGATGATTTTGATATTGAAGGATTATTAAATTATGTTCATCACGATTTAAAGTATAGAGATAATCTTGAAAAGGCACTTGAAAATCAATTGTGGGATTATGCAACTTCAATCATTTGGAAGATTATTGTTCTCTTTTTGTATGAAAAATTTTCTCAAATTAGCATAATTCAAGAAATGCCACAGGAGTTAACCAAAAAATTAGAAGATAAAAATTGCTCTTTAGATCGGTGTTTTTTTTATAATTATCACGAGGATAATTTTGTGGCGGACAATATAACAAAAGTTTGGAGTAATTTTGACAGAAATTATCAAAAAAGATTAGTGAGTTTATTAACTGATCGAAATAGCTTGTCGCATGTAAATGAACTTGAATGTACAAAAATTCAATTTAACGCATATCTTGAAAAAGCATTAGAAATATTGGATTATATCCAAGATTTACATAATGAAAAGATTGAAAAAATAAAAATTTTTGCAACCACTAATAATATTGATATTCCGTATTTATCAAGTCAAGATGTATCAAGAATATTCGCAAAATTTCAAAGCGAAGGTCATAAAATTTTAGACAAAGAAACACTGTTGTTTCTTATAAAAACCATAACAAACAAAAACATTCCAGATGATATCATACAACAAATAAAAGAGTCTGGAATATATATTTTTTGGACTTCAAGAAGCTATGATTCTGCAAAGGAAAATGGTTATAAAATTATTATTCCATTGGCAAAATATTTTGACAAATTTGAAGTTAAGGAAATTTTAGAAAAAGTTTTTGAAAATGGATATAATCAAATATTACCCGCGGAAGAAATTGAGGATGTCTTTATGGAATTATTAAATACGAGTGTAAATATTGATGAGGGAGTTGTTGAATACTGGTTGCAATTCAAAGATAAATTAATACAAGGTGGTTATCAAGAAAAGTATGCTGGATTGATTAGTGAAATTGATAATAATTTAATTATGGCTTAATTTAGGTGGCGCGCCAACTTCGTTGGCACAGCCTCAAACCCTGCCGAAAAAAATCGGGCCCCGCTATCCAGCGGGATAAACTCCGCCGAAAAGCAAAAGGGCAAAAAGGAAGGGGGTTGGGGGGAAGGAATTTTTGCCCGCCTGCTTCCGTTCCCGTTCCGTTTGAGAAAAGGAAAAGCGGAAGGGGGGTTTGGGGGGAATTCCGCTTTTCCTTTGCGAAATCAAATTGAGGCCAGCCCCGCCACCTGCCTGAATACTTGGAAGGCAGAACACCGCAGAAAAATACTCTTTTCATTAA
>CAYNCE010000034.1:0-2710 GCA_964395855.1 uncultured Gammaproteobacteria bacterium
AAATCAAAATAAAATAATAAACTAGCAATAAAAAATAAAATGCCATTTTGACGAATAAAAAAACTAATTATTGCAGATAAAAAAGCTAAAATTAAAAAAATATTTTTTTCTTTATCAAAAGCACGCAGGAAAAAATATATTGCCAGTAAATAAAAAAATAAAAACGGAATATCTGTTAAAAATGTAAATGAGGTATTTAAAAAAAGCGGGTTAACTAATAAAGTTAGAGCTGTTAAAATAATTAGTAATTTGTGTTTATTGGTTTTTAAGCAC
Organism: uncultured Gammaproteobacteria bacterium; assembly: GCA_964395855.1. GTDB lineage: Bacteria > Patescibacteriota > Patescibacteriia > UBA2196 > UBA2196 > CAYNCE01. The sequence continues at coordinate 274 of CAYNCE010000034.1, forward strand.
AGAAAATAAAAAATAATTAATATCAAGAATCCTAACGCTAAAGTTGATAAACGCAGCCAAGTAAAAGAAAAACCAGTAAATTTTGTGATTAAAAATCCATAAAAAGTTTGTGCAATCAAAATTGGTCCAGTCCACTCATAAAAATCCAAATGATGATTGAATAATAATTCAGATACAGTGTGCCCGTAAACCCAATCATCATTTAAAGGAAAATTACCACGTGGATTGATCAAAACAATAACTATAAAAAATATTATAACCAAAGCCAAGATGATTTTTAGATTTTTGTATTTTTTCATAGTTTAAGTATATCATTATATTATAAAAAAAGAATATTATTTTCAGAATTTTTGTTTAAGTTCACGAACATACCAGTAACATACTTTTTAAAAATAGTTATTTTATTTTAAAAAATATGCTATAATAAAAGAATAAGATAAAGTGGATAAGTTTTTGTTTAAAAAAATAATAATTTAAATAATAAAATAATTAAAAATAAATTTATGAAATCTACAAAAAAAGTTTTAATTTTTTCTTTGACGCTGGTTTTAATTTTTAGTAATTTTTTATTTTTTTCAAAAATTGCTAAAGCAGAAGACAAACCGGATTTAATTGTTGAAGTGTTAACTTATAGAGAAAATAATAATTTGTATGCAGGATTTCCTTTTGATGGCACAATGTTTTATTTAAGAGTTAAAAATCAGGGCACTGCTGTGGCCGAAAGTTTTGAAGCTCAAGTTTATGTTATAGATAACAACACAAAAAATTCGCAATGTGCGACATCACAATTTATTGAAAGTTTAGGAGCTGGTGAATCTGTAAATGTTGATTTTACTCATGATTCATATTTTGATTGCGCTGATTTAGAAAATAAAGATTATTATTTAAAAGCTTGGGTAGACTATAATAACCAAATAGATGAGTTAGATGAAAATAATAATATAAAAGAAACTTCTATTTTTCATGTCTGGCCAAATATTGATGCACCACAAATTGATAATATACTTGTAAATTCTTTAAGTAGCAGTCGCACAAAAATTTCTTTTATTGCTGGTGGAATTATTAATCCAATAGTTCGCTGGTCAACTGACAATGATTTTGTGGTTATACAATCAGATAAGAAATATAAAAATCAAGAAAGCGTAATAAGTCAGAGTGGACGGTGGTATGTTATTTTAAATACAGTAGATGGTGGTAATTATCATTATAGAATTTTATATGATGATAATTATTATAATATTACGACTAATGATAGAACATTTAAAGCAGAACTTTTACCTGATTTTAAAATTGATGATGTGTATATTAAAAAAAGTGATACTGCCCCGTATAAGAATTATGTTTTTGTTGATTTTACAAATATTGGTGGTGATTCAGAAGTAACAACACTTTCAGTTAAAGTAACTGATTTAGATACAGGAGATGTTTACAGCCAAAATTTGATGAGTAGTGCAGGTTTTAAATCTGGTTTTCAATACGATATACAAATGAATAGTCCTCTTTTAGAGAAATCTAGTGGAAAATACAGATTAAAAGCAGAAATTGATTATACTCATATTTTTGATGAAAATAGTGAGAACAATAATACATTAACAGAAACAATTAATCTGGTTGAAACCAAACCAGATTTAACTATTCAAGATTTTAAATTTACTGATTTAAGAAAAGATTCTACTGGACCTTGGGCTAAAGATTGGGATATTCAGTTGGAATTTTATGTAACCAACATTGGAACAATTAAACCAGAAAATGACTTTAAATTAAAAGTAACTAATTTATCTTTAAATAACAAAGAAATTCAGGTTGAAACTTATTCCAAAGGTTATTTTGAGCCAAATACTTATAGAGCTCATGTTTATGTAGTGGGTGATATTATTAATCAAAATAACAGTTTTATTTTTGGAGAAAATAAAATAAAAATATCTGTAGATGATGATAACTTTGTAAATGAATCAAATGAAAATAATAATACTTTAACTAAAACTATAAATATAACACAAGAACCCACACTTACCTGCACTGACACTGATGGAGGCAAAGATTATTATAAAAAAGGAACAGCAAATGGTGTAGCATATTGGGGACAAAGTTTGCCAGCAAGTGATTTGGCAGACAATTGTTCCTCCTCAATTAAAGTAAATGAAATGTGGTGTGATAGTGACGGCTATGTTCATCAAGAAAGTTATGATTGTCCTTATGGTTGCGCAAATGACGCTTGTATACCCGAACCAAAAACCCAAACTCAAACACCATCAGTCAACCCACCACAAATATCCAAACGTCTTTCAGGAAAACTCCTTTTAGATGTAGACCAAGGAGGAGCAATTTGGTATGTTGATAATGAAAATTACAAAAGACATAATGTAAAATGGAATAATGCATTATTAATATTTCAAATGTTTGCATTAGGAATTACTGATAATGATTTATTAAAAAT